>NZ_JCBDGH010000022.1:0-13629 GCF_059833955.1 Vibrio sp. R15-SG3-ISO1A | reverse complement strand
GCACAAAAAAGCCGAGCTAACGCTCGGCTTTTTCGTTATACGAACTGATTACTCAGCAGCTTCTTCAGCAGCTGGGCGATCAACAAGCTCAATGTAAGCCATTGGAGCTTTATCACCAGCACGGAAGCCAGCTTTTAGGATACGAGTGTAACCGCCCTGACGAGCAGCAAAACGTGGACCTAGTTCGTTAAATAGTTTTGCAACTACTTCGTTGTCACGAGTACGTGCAAATGCTAGACGACGGTTAGCAACGCTGTCAGTCTTAGCTAGTGTAATCAAAGGCTCAACTACGCGACGTAGCTCTTTTGCTTTTGGCAAAGTAGTCTTGATAACTTCATGACGTACTAGAGAGCTAGCCATGTTGCTGAACATCGCTTTGCGATGTGAGCTGTTGCGGTTGAGTTGACGACCACTCTTACGATGGCGCATGACCTAATCCTTCTAACTAGTATCGATTAATCTTCAGCGATAGACGCTGGTGGCCAGTTTTCTAGGCGCATACCCAGAGACAGACCACGTGATGCAAGTACGTCTTTAATCTCAGTAAGAGATTTTTTACCAAGGTTTGGCGTTTTAAGTAGCTCAACCTCAGTGCGCTGTACAAGATCACCGATGTAGTGAATCGCTTCTGCTTTCAGACAGTTAGCAGAGCGAACTGTTAGTTCAAGATCGTCTACAGGACGCAGTAGGATCGGATCGAATTCTGGCTTCTCTTCCTTCTCCTCAGGTACACGTACATCACGAAGATCTACGAACGCATCCAATTGCTCAGCAAGAATAGTTGCTGCGCGACGGATTGCTTCCTCAGGGTCTAGAGTTCCGTTCGTTTCCATGTCGATAACAAGCTTGTCTAAGTCTGTACGCTGCTCTACACGAGCGGCTTCAACAGCGTAAGCAATCTTGTCTACTGGGCTGTACGTAGCGTCAACCAGTAGGCGGCCAATTGGACGCTCATCTTCTTCAGTATGGATACGAGCTGAAGCTGGAACGTAACCGCGACCACGTTCAACTTTGATACGCATAGCGATCTCAGCGTTGTCATCCGTTAGGTGACAAATTACGTGTTCTGGGTTAGCGATCTCTACATCACCATCATGGGTGATGTCACCTGCAACCACAGGGCCTGAGCCTGATTTGTTCAGTGTAATAAACACTTCATCTTTGCCTTCGGCAACGCGTACAGCCAAACCTTTAAGGTTTAGAAGAATTTCAAGAATATCTTCTTGAACGCCTTCTTTAGTGCTGTACTCGTGCAGAACGCCTTCAATTTCAACTTCAGTCACTGCGCAACCTGGCATAGACGAAAGTAAAATACGGCGAAGTGCATTACCTAGAGTGTGACCAAAGCCACGCTCTAATGGCTCAAGAGTTACTTTTGCGTGTGTCGTGCTGACTTGTTCGATGTCAACCAGACGTGGCTTAAGAAATTCTGTTACAGAACCCTGCATTGTGTCCTCTCTTTAGTTTAAACCTTACTTAGAGTAAAGCTCGACGATCAGTTGTTCGTTGATGTCAGCAGACAGATCAGAACGCTCAGGCAGACGCTTGAACGTACCTTCCATCTTAGTGCCATCTACTTCAATCCAAGTTGGTTTTTCGCGTTGTTCAGCAACTTCTAGTGCACCTTTGATGCGAGATTGCTGTTTCGCTTTTTCGCGAATAGAAACAACGTCGTTAGCCGCAACTTTGAAAGAAGGAACGTTTACAACTTTACCGTTAACTAGGATAGCTTTGTGGCTAACTAGCTGACGTGCTTCTGCGCGAGTTGCACCAAAGCCCATGCGGTAAACTACGTTATCAAGACGACCTTCAAGAAGCTGAAGCAGGTTTTCACCTGTGTTGCCTTTAAGACGAGCAGCTTCTTTGTAGTAGTTACGGAATTGTTTTTCTAGAACGCCGTACATACGACGAACTTTTTGCTTCTCACGAAGCTGAACGCCATACTCAGATAGACGACCGCGACGAGCGCCGTGTACACCTGGTGCGTTATCAATTTTACACTTGGTATCGATCGCGCGTACACCAGACTTAAGGAATAAGTCAGTACCTTCGCGACGGCTAAGCTTCAGCTTAGGACCCAAATATCTTGCCATGATCTTTCTCCAGTAATCTAAAAAACGTTATACGCGACGTTTCTTAGGTGGACGACAACCGTTATGAGGGATTGGTGTAGCATCAACAATGTTTGTGATGCGGAAACCAGCAGCGTTCAGTGCGCGAACAGTAGATTCACGACCTGGACCTGGACCCTTAACCATAACTTCCAAGTTCTTTAGACCGTATTCTTTAGCCATTTCAGCACAACGCTCAGCAGCAACCTGTGCAGCGAACGGAGTAGACTTACGAGAACCACGGAAACCTGAACCACCTGCAGTAGCCCAAGCTAGTGCGTTACCTTGACGGTCAGTGATGGTTACGATTGTGTTGTTGAAAGAAGCATGGATGTGCGCAACGCCATCTGCAACTTGCTTGCGTACGCGCTTACGAGCGCGAGTTGGTTGTTTAGCCATTGTACTCTACCTTCCCGATTATTTCTTGATCGGCTTACGCGGACCCTTACGGGTGCGAGCGTTGGTTTTAGTACGCTGTCCACGTAGCGGTAGACTGCGACGATGACGAAGACCACGGTAACAACCAAGGTCCATAAGACGCTTGATGTTCATAGATACTTCACGACGTAGATCACCTTCTACAGTGTACTTAGCTACACCATCACGCAGTTGATCGATCTGCTCTTCAGTTAGTTCACTGATCTTAACATCTTCAGCAATACCCACTTCAGCTAGGATAGCTTGAGAGCGAGTTTTACCGATGCCGTAGATTGACGTTAGTGCAATCACAGCATGTTTCTGATCAGGAATGTTAATGCCTGCAATACGGGCCATTATTCACTCCTAGTGTTTCTTAAAAAGAATTAGCCGCAACAAAGCCCGTTATGGATACGTTGCGGAATACTACTTCTTTTGCACGCAAAAGGTAGGCCGAGGAATATACTCGACCTAACCTTCTATTTCAAGTAAAAATTTCTGCTAATTAGCCTTGGCGCTGCTTGTGCTTTGGCTCACTGCAAATCACGCGAACGACACCGTTACGCTTGATAACTTTACAGTTACGGCAGATTTTTTTAACGGAAGCACGAACTTTCATTGCTAAACTCCGTAAATGAAATCTGAGACTACCGCCGAATTAACGGCCATAACCTTTCAGATTCGCTTTCTTCAACACAGAATCATATTGTTGAGACATCATATGAGTCTGTACCTGTGCCATAAAGTCCATGATAACAACAACTACGATAAGTAGTGATGTACCGCCGAAGTAGAAACGTACGTTCCACGCGACCATCATGAACTCCGGAATCAGACAGATAAAGGTAATGTAAAGTGCGCCCGCAAGGGTTAGTCGCGTCATTACTTTATCAATGTACTTAGCTGTCTGCTCACCTGGGCGGATGCCGGGTACGAATGCACCTGACTTCTTCAAGTTATCTGCTGTTTCACGCGGGTTGAATACCAACGCCGTGTAGAAGAAACAGAAGAAAATAATCGCTGCTGCATAAAGCATTACATACAGAGGTTGACCTGGGCTAAGAGCCAAAGACACGTCAGTTAACCAACCGAACGCGCTGCTCTCACCGTTCTGACCGAACCACTGAGCCAATGTTCCTGGGAACAGGATAATGCTCGAAGCGAAGATTGCTGGAATAACACCGGCCATATTAATTTTTAATGGCAGATGCGTACTTTGCGCAGCAAATACTTTGCGACCTTGTTGACGCTTCGCGTAGTTGACAACGATACGACGTTGACCACGCTCCATGAAAACAACAAAGTAAATGACAGCGAAAGACAATACACCAATCAACAGCAGAAGAAGTACATGCAATTCACCTTGACGCGCTTGCTCAATTGTTTGGCCGATTGCCGAAGGCAATCCAGCAACAATACCTGCAAAGATCAGCAACGAGATACCGTTACCAATTCCGCGCTCTGTAATTTGTTCACCTAACCACATAAGGAACATGGTACCGGTTACTAAACTTACGGTCGCAATAAGCGTAAACATGGTTTGGTTGATAACAACCAGATTGTCGACCATGTTTGGTAGGCCTGTTGCAATACCAATAGCTTGGAAGGTTGCAAGTACAAGCGTGCCGTAGCGTGTATATTGGCTGATCTTACGACGGCCTGCTTCACCCTCTTTTTTGAGTTCAGCTAACGCTGGATGAACTACAGTTAGCAGTTGGACAACAATCGATGCCGAAATGTACGGCATGATGCCCAACGCTAATATAGATGCACGCTCAAGAGCACCACCGGAGAACATGTTAAACATTTCAACGATGGTACCTTTTTGCTGTTCGAACAATTGGGCAAGTACAGCAGCATCAATACCAGGTAGTGGTACAAAGGAACCTGCACGGAATACCAAAAGTGCGCCTAAAACGAACAATAAACGCGACTTTAATTCCGCCAATCCATTCTTTGCACTACTAAAATCTTGTCCTGGTTTTTTAGCCATCTGTACCCTTCCTTCGAAGATTATTCTTCGATTTTACCGCCAGCAGCTTCGATTGCAGCTTTAGCGCCTTTAGTCACACGTAGACCTTTAACAGTCACTGCTTTGTTAATTTCACCAGAAAGAACAACTTTTACAAATTCGATGTTCTTAGTGATGACGTTAGCAGCTTTAAGGCTGTTTAGGTCAACCACGTCACCTGTTACTTTCGCTAGCTCAGCTAGGCGAACTTCAGTAGACACTAGGCTCTTACGAGAAGTGAAACCGAACTTAGGTAGACGTTGTTTTAGAGGCATCTGACCGCCTTCAAAACCTGGACGAACACTGCCGCCAGAACGTGATTTTTGACCTTTGTGACCACGGCCACCAGTTTTACCAAGGCCAGAACCGATACCACGGCCAACTCGCTTCGCAGGAGTCTTAGCGCCCGCAGCCGGTGCTAGAGTATTCAAACGCATTCTGATTACTCCTCAACTTTAACCATGTAGTAAACCTTGTTGATCATACCGCGTACACACGGAGTATCTTCAAGTTCTACTGTATGGTTGATTTTACGAAGGCCCAGACCACGCAAAGTAGCTTTGTGCTTTGGTAGGCGACCAATTGAGCTTTTAGTTTGAGTTACTTTAATAGTTGCCATGTGTTCTTACTCCGAAATAGATTCAACAGTTAGACCACGTTTAGCAGCAACCATGTCTGGTGACTTCATGCTACCTAGTGCATCGATCGTTGCACGAACGATGTTGATAGGGTTCGTTGAACCGTATGCTTTAGATAGTACGTTGTGTACACCTGCTACTTCTAGTACTGCACGCATCGCACCACCTGCGATAACACCTGTACCTTCAGCCGCTGGCTGCATGTAAACTTTAGAGCCCGAGTGGCGACCTTTTACCGGGTGGAAAAGTGTGCCTTCGTTAAGCGCGATCGTAGTCATGTTACGACGTGCTTTTTCCATTGCTTTTTGAATCGCTGCAGGTACTTCACGAGCTTTGCCGTAACCGAAACCTACGCGACCGTTACCGTCACCAACTACAGTTAGTGCAGTAAAGCTCATGATTCGACCGCCTTTAACCGTTTTAGAAACACGGTTAACTGCGATTAGCTTTTCTTGCAAATCATTCGCTTGAACTTGTTGTTCTTTAGCCATCTTCCAACCCTACCTTAGAATTTCAGACCAGCTTCGCGAGCAGATTCTGCTAGCGCCGCTACTCGACCGTGGTATTGGAAACCAGAACGATCAAATGCAACTGCGTCAACGCCTTTTTCAAGCGCGCGCTCTGCAATAGCTTTACCTACTGCTTTTGCTGCATCGATGTTACCAGTGTTCTTCACTTGCTCACGGATCGCTTTTTCTACAGTAGAAGCTGCTGCGATTACCTCAGAGCCGTTTGATGCGATAACCTGTGCGTACACGTGACGAGGAGTACGGTGTACTACTAGGCGAGTTGCACCCAGTTCTGCAATCTTACGACGTGCGCGTGTAGCACGACGGATGCGAGATGCTTTCTTATCCATAGTGTTACCTTACTTCTTCTTAGCTTCTTTAGTACGCACATTTTCATCTGCGTAACGAACACCTTTGCCTTTGTATGGCTCAGGCTCACGGTAAGAACGAATGTCAGCCGCAACTTGACCAACTAGTTGTTTGTCACAACCAGTGATAACAATTTCAGTTTGGCTTGGACACTCAGCTTTGATACCCGCTGGCAACTCGTGCTCAACTGGGTGAGAGAAGCCTAGTGTTAGACCTACAGCGTTGCCTTTGATAGCAGCACGGTAACCCACACCTTTAAGAGTTAGCTTCTTGGTAAAGCCTTCAGTAACACCAACAACCATGTTGTTCACTAGAGCGCGAGCAGTACCTGCTTGAGCCCATGCGTTAGCAACACCTTCTTTAGGACCGAAAGTAAGGTTGTTTTCTTCCTGAGCGATAACAACAGCGTCGTTAAGAACGCGTGTTAGTTCGCCCTTCGCACCTTTTACAGTGATTTCTTGGCCGTTCAGTTTCACCTCTACGCCAGCTGGAATAGCGACAGGTGCTTTAGCAACACGAGACATTTTCTACTCCTATTACGCTACGTAAGCGATGATTTCACCACCAAGACCTGCTTTACGTGCAGCACGGTCTGACATCAGACCCTTGGAAGTTGAAACGATAGCAACACCAAGACCACCCATTACAGAAGGAAGTTCATCTTTCTTCTTGTAAACACGTAGACCTGGACGAGAAACACGTTTAAGTTGCTCGATTACTGGTTTCGCTTGGAAGTACTTAAGAGTAACTTCTAGCTCAGGTTTTACTTCGCCTTCAACAGCGAAATCAACGATGTAACCTTCAGCTTTTAGTAGTGCAGCAATTGCAACTTTAAGCTTTGAAGAAGGCATTTTAACAGAGACTTTGTCTGCTGCCTGACCGTTACGAATGCGGGTCAGCATATCCGAAATCGGATCTTGCATGCTCATATGATTTACTCCAAATGATTAAGTGGCAATTACCAGCTAGCCTTACGAAGTCCAGGAATCTCGCCTTTCATGCAAGCTTCGCGAACTTTGATACGGCTTAGACCGAACTTACGTAGGTAACCGTGTGGACGACCAGTTTGGTTACAACGGTTGCGCTGACGTGATGCACTTGAATCACGTGGAAGAGTTTGCAGTTTAAGCACTGCATCCCAACGATCTTCTTCAGATGCGTTTACATCGCTGATGATAGCTTTAAGAGCCGCACGCTTTTCAGCGAACTTAGCTACAAGCTTCGCACGCTTTGCTTCACGTGCTTTCATAGAATTTTTAGCCATAACAGTAACCCTTCACCTTACTTACGGAATGGGAAGTTAAAGGCAGCCAGCAGAGCACGGCCTTCCTCATCAGTACCAGCAGACGTCGTAATAGTGATGTCTAGACCGCGTACTCGATCAACTTTATCAAAGTCGATTTCCGGGAAGATGATTTGCTCGCGAACGCCCATGCTGTAGTTACCGCGACCGTCAAAAGACTTAGCGCTAACACCACGGAAGTCACGTACACGTGGAAGAGCGATCGAAATTAGACGCTCAAGAAAATCCCACATACGTTCGCCACGCAAGGTTACTTTACAACCGATAGGGTAGCCTTCACGAATTTTGAAGCCTGCAACAGATTTACGCGCTTTAGTGATAAGTGGCTTTTGACCAGAGATCGTTGCCATATCAGATGCTGCGTTTTCTAGCAGTTTCTTGTCGTTGATTGCTTCACCAACACCCATGTTAAGGGTGATTTTCTCGATTCTAGGGACTTGCATGACGCTTGAGTAACCGAACTGTTTGGTCAGTTCAGCGACTACAGACGACTTGTAGTAATCATGCAGTTTCGCCATAGTAGAACTCCAAATTACTTTCTATTAGTTAGAAACAGTTTCGCCGTTAGACTTGAAGAAACGAACTTTCTTGCCATCTTCGATACGGAAACCGATACGGTCAGCTTTACCAGTAGCTGCGTTGAAAATCGCCACGTTAGAAACGTCGATTGCTGCTTCTTGCTCTACGATACCGCCTTGGATACCCATAGCAGGAACAGGTTTCTGGTGTTTCTTAACAAGGTTGATACCTTCAACGATAACTTTACCAGTAGCTAGGACCTTAGTTACTTTACCTTTCTTGCCTTTATCTTTACCAGCAAGAACGATTACTTCGTCATTACGACGGATTTTAGCTGCCATCTTTACGTGCTCCTTACAGAACTTCTGGAGCCAGTGAAACGATCTTCATGAACTTATCGTTACGAAGTTCGCGTGTCACAGGACCAAAGATACGTGTACCGATTGGTTGCTCAGTATTGTCATTTAACAGTACGCAAGCATTACGGTCGAAGCGAATGACAGAACCGTCTGGACGACGTACGCCTTTACGGGTGCGAACTACCACCGCCTTCAGTACATCACCTTTTTTAACTTTACCGCGAGGAATTGCTTCCTTAACAGTAACTTTGATGATGTCACCGATATGTGCATAACGGCGGTGAGAGCCACCCAGAACCTTAATACACATTACGCTGCGAGCGCCTGAGTTATCAGCTGCGTCCAGCATACTTTGCATTTGGATCATGTTAGTGCTCCGCTAAATATATAAAAAAACTAGACCCTCACGGGTCGGGCTGCCTCTTTAAAAGGGACGCGAATTGTACCACCCTTTTTTTCACTTGGGTAGTCAAAAAATAAACGGCCCCAAAAAAACTTTTTGGAGCCGTTTCATCATAGAATTAACGAGATTACATCTTCGCTTTTTCTACAACTTTCACCAAAGTCCAAGACTTAGTCTTAGACAGTGGACGACACTCTGCGATTTCAACTTTGTCGCCTAGGCCACATTCGTTGTTCTCGTCATGTGCGTGTACTTTTGTCGTGCGTTTTACGAACTTACCGTAAATTGGGTGTTTTACGAAACGCTCGATAGCAACAGTGATAGACTTGTCCATCTTGTCGCTGATTACACGACCTTGTTGAGTACGTTTTACTTCGCTCATTATGCGCCTGCCTTCTCAGTCAAAACAGTTTTCACACGTGCGATATCACGGCGTACAGCTTTCAGAGTATGAGTTTGCTGTAGTTGACCAGTCGCAGCTTGCATGCGCAAGTTGAACTGTTCACGTAGCAAACCTAGAAGCTCTGCATTTAGCTCTTCAACGCTTTTTTCGCGTAGATCTTGTGCTTTCATCACATCACCTGCTTAGTTACAAATGTCGTCTTGAATGGCAGTTTGCGAGCCGCTAGGCGGAACGCTTCACGTGCCAATTCTTCAGGTACACCACCCATTTCGTACATAACCTTACCAGGTTGGATTTGGGCTACCCAGTACTCAACGTTACCTTTACCCTTACCTTGACGAACTTCAAGTGGTTTTTCTGTGATAGGCTTGTCTGGGAACACACGGATCCAGATTTTACCTTGACGCTTAACGTGACGTGTCATTGCACGACGTGCCGCTTCGATTTGACGAGCAGTTAGACGACCACGGCCAACAGCTTTAAGACCGAATTCGCCGAAGCTTACATCAGTACCTTTAGCTAGACCACGGTTACGACCAGTCTGAACCTTACGGAACTTAGTACGTTTAGGTTGTAGCATCTGTCGACTCCTTACTTACGGCCTTTGCGCTGCTTCTTAGGCTTGTCGCCTTTAGGCTCTACAGCGTTAGCTGCTGGCATGCCGCCTAGGATCTCACCTTTGAAGATCCAAACTTTAATGCCGATTACACCGTATTGGGTGTGAGCCGAAGAAGTTGCGTAATCAATGTCAGCACGTAGAGTGTGTAGAGGCACACGGCCTTCACGGTACCACTCTGAACGTGCGATTTCAGCGCCGCCTAGACGACCGCTTACTTCCACTTTGATACCTTTAGCACCTAGACGCATTGCGTTTTGTACCGCGCGCTTCATAGCACGACGGAACATCACACGACGCTCTAGCTGAGACGCGATGCTGTCACCAACAAGTTGCGCATCCAGTTCAGGCTTACGTACTTCAGCGATGTTAATTTGCGCTGGTACACCTGCAATTTTAGCTACAGCTGCGCGTAGCTTCTCAACGTCTTCACCTTTCTTACCGATAACAACGCCTGGACGAGCAGTGTGAATAGTCACACGGATGCTCTTAGCAGGACGCTCGATAACGATACGTGAAAGAGACGCTTTCGAAAGTTCCTTAGTTAGGAACTGACGTACCTTGAAGTCGCCGTCTAGGTTGTCAGCGAATTCTTTGGTGTTAGCAAACCATGTAGCATTCCAAGGCTTAACGATGCCTAGACGAATACCATTAGGATGTACTTTTTGACCCATTGCTTACTCTCCTAGTCTCAAGCGTCTGCAACAACAACAGTGATGTGGCTTGAACGCTTCAAGATACGATCCGCACGACCTTTAGCACGAGGCATAATACGCTTCATGATCGGGCCTTCATCTACGAAGATTTTAGCGACTGATAGATCGTCGATATCTGCACCTTCGTTGTGCTCCGCGTTCGCGATAGCTGATTCAAGAACTTTCTTGATCAGTTCAGCCGCTTTTTTGTTGCTGAACGTCAAGATTTCTAGAGCTTGATCAACTGATTTACCACGAATTTGATCTGCAACTAAGCGAGCTTTCTGAGGCGAAATGCGAGCAAAGTTATGTTTAGCTACTGCTTCCATCATCTACTCCTTAACGCTTCTTAGCTTTCTTATCCGCAGCGTGACCGCGGTAAGTACGTGTTGGTGCGAATTCGCCCAGTTTGTGACCGATCATTTCTTCGGTAACGAAAACTGGAACGTGCTGACGACCATTATGGACAGCGATGGTCAAACCGATCATTGTTGGAATGATCATTGAGCGACGGGACCAAGTCTTAATAGGCTTTTTGTCTCCGCTTTCCACCGCTTTCTCTACCTTCTTCAGCAAGTGTAGGTCAATAAATGGACCTTTCTTGAGAGAACGTGGCATGGCTTATCCTCTTATATAGATTACTTGTTACGACGACGTACGATGTACTTGTCAGTGCGTTTGTTCTTACGGGTCTTGAAGCCTTTAGTTGGCATACCCCAAGGAGAAACTGGGTGACGACCACCAGATGTACGGCCTTCACCACCACCGTGTGGGTGGTCTACTGGGTTCATTACCACACCGCGAACGGTTGGACGAACACCGCGCCAGCGGTTAGCACCAGCTTTACCTAGTTCGCGTAGCATGTGCTCAGCGTTGCCTACTTCACCGATTGTTGCACGGCCTTCAGACAATACTTTGCGCATCTCACCAGAACGTAGACGGATAGTCACGTACGCACCGTCGCGAGCAACGATTTGAGCGTAAGCACCAGCCGAACGAGCTAGCTGAGCACCTTTACCAGGCTTAAGTTCAACACAGTGAACAGTAGAACCTACAGGGATGTTGCGCATCGGCAGGGTGTTACCTGCTTTGATAGGCGCATCAACACCAGATTGGATCTGATCACCAGCTTGAACACCTTTAGGTGCAATGATGTAACGACGCTCACCGTCTGCGTACAGAACTAGAGCGATGTTTGCGCTACGGTTTGGATCGTATTCTAGACGCTCAACTTTCGCTGGAATGCCATCTTTAGTACGTTTGAAATCGATAACGCGGTAGTGGTGTTTGTGACCACCGCCGATGTGACGTACTGTGATACGACCGTTGTTGTTACGACCACCGTTCTTAGAGTTTTTCTCTAGAAGAGGTGCGTAAGGCTTACCTTTGTGAAGGTCAGCGTTAACAACTTTAACTACGTGACGACGACCAGGGGAAGTCGGCTTACATTTAACAATAGCCATTGTTTAACTACTCCTGTTATTCCGCACCGCCAACGAAGTCAAGATCTTGACCTTCTTTCAAAGTAACGTACGCTTTCTTAACGTCGCTGCGGCGACCTTGGCGTAGACCTTGACGTTTGGTCTTACCCTTAGTGATAAGAGTGTTTACAGACTTAACTTCAACTTCAAATAGCTTTTCTACGGCTGCTTTGATCTCTTTCTTAGTCGCATCTTTTGCTACTTTGAAAACGATAGTGTTCGCTTTCTCAGCAGCCATCGTTGCTTTTTCAGAGATGTGCGGTGCACGTAGAACTTTTAGGATACGCTCTTCAGTGATCATGCTAGCATCTCCTCAACTTGCTTAACTGCTTCAGCAGTCATTACAACTTTGTCGAACGCGATCAGTGAAACTGGGTCGATACCAGCAACATCACGTGCGTCAACTTTGTATAGGTTACGAGCCGCTAGGAATAGATTCTCATCTACTTCGCTAGTCACGATTAGAGCGTCAGTTAGCTCAAGCTCTTTCAGCTTAGCTACAAGCTCTTTAGTTTTTGGCGCTTCAACTGAGAAGTTATCAACAACGATTAGACGCTCTTGACGAACTAGCTCAGAAAGAATGCTCTTCATAGCACCACGGTACATTTTCTTGTTTACTTTTTGGCTGTGATCTTGTGGTTTCGCAGCAAAAGTAACACCACCTGTACGCCAGATTGGGCTACGGATTGTACCAGCACGAGCACGGCCAGTACCTTTTTGACGCCATGGCTTAGCGCCACCGCCAGAAACTTCTGAACGTGTTTTTTGAGCACGAGTACCTTGACGAGCACCTGCTGCGTACGCAACAACTACTTGGTGTACAAGAGCTTCGTTAAACTCACGTCCGAAAGTAGTTTCGGAAACAGTTAGTGCATCAGCACCTTTAACCATTAGTTCCATTACTTACTCCTGAGACGTTATGCTTTAACAGCTGGTTTAACGATCACGTTGCCGCCAGTTGAGCCTGGGACTGCACCTTTAATAAGAAGCAGGTTGCGCTCAGCGTCAACACGTACGATCTCTAGGTTTTGAGTCGTTACACGCTCAGCACCCATGTGACCTGCCATTTTCTTGCCTTTAAATACGCGACCTGGAGTCTGACATTGACCGATAGAACCAGGAGCACGGTGAGACAATGAGTTACCGTGAGTCATATCTTGAGTACGGAAGTTCCAACGCTTAACAGCGCCTTGGAAACCTTTACCTTTCGATGTACCAGTAACGTCTACTTTCTTAGTTTCGTTGAACAGTTCAACTGTTAGCTCAGCGCCAACTTCAAACTCTTCGCCGTTTTCCAAACGGAATTCCCAAAGACCACGACCAGCTTCAACACCAGCTTTAGCAAAGTGACCTGCTTCAGCTTTGTTTACGCGGTTGGCTTTCTTAGCACCAGCAGTTACCTGAATTGCTGCGTAGCCGTCTGTTTCAAGAGTTTTCACTTGAGAAACGCGGTTCGCTTCAACTTCAACAACTGTTACTGGGATAGAAACGCCATCTTCAGTAAATACGCGGGTCATACCCACTTTACGACCGATTAGACCAATCATTCTTCTAATCTCCCTTAACCTAGGCTAATTTGTACGTCAACGCCCGCAGCAAGGTCTAGACGCATCAGAGCATCAACAGTTTTGTCTGTTGGCTCAACGATGTCGATTAGACGTTTGTGAGTACGGATTTCGTACTGATCACGAGCATCTTTGTTAACGTGTGGAGAGATAAGAACTGTGAAACGCTCTTTACGAGTTGGCAGTGGGATTGGACCACGAACCTGTGCGCCAGTGCGCTTAGCTGTTTC
>NZ_JCBDGH010000021.1:0-9848 GCF_059833955.1 Vibrio sp. R15-SG3-ISO1A | reverse complement strand
TGGCGCACATGTTGGGTACACTCGACACCGATCAAGCCTTGCATCTGCTGCAAGCGATCAGCTCGAAATCGGTGGATGTGGTGATGTCGAGTGTGGAGCAAATGGCGCAAAACGGTGTGGATTGGGATGGATTGTTGCAACAACTCGCCAGTCAATTGCATCGATTAGCCATGGTGCAGGCTTTGCCATCCTCGCTTGATAAAGGCCAGCCTGACGCTGACAAGGTCGTGCAGCTGAGCAAAGCGTTAACGCCGCAAGATATTCAACTGTTCTACCAAATTGCGTTGAAAGGGCGTGAAGACATCGCGTTGGCGCCGTCAGAGCGCATTGGTTTAGAGATGGTGCTGTTGCGCATGGTGGCATTTAGGCCACAAGAGGTGTCGCAAGCCAATATGATCTCAACGTCCAGCGCACCTGTCGCAGAGGCGCCAGCGTCAAAGGCACCGGTGCCATCTGCAGCGCCACCAGTCAGCCATGCTGCGCCTCAAGCGCCGATGTCCTCTCCAGCGGTCTCGCCTCAGCCTGAAGTAGCGCCACCTAAAGCGCCATCGCAGCCAATGCCAAGCGCACCGTCGTATGAGCCACCGATGGCCGATTACGACATGCCACCGCATGACGATATGCATGACGCGTCTGGGTATGACAGAGATGAGTATACACAGATGACGCCCGCTTCGGCCCCACAAGCCCCAGCAGCGCCAACACCGCCTCCGACGCAGAAGCCGGCGTCAAGCGGGGTGAGCGGCGGCATTAGTGGTTTACGTCATCAATTGCGCTCACAGCGTCAAGGGCGCAGCTCGCCAGGCGCGTCAACAAAAAAGGCTAAAGCGGCATCTGCCAAACCGGAATCGGTGCTCGAACGTGTTGCGCAAAAACACGCCGGAGCGCCGCAGATGTCGCCTGCTGCACACATGGCTAGAAACGAGTCGGCAAACAACGCATCGCTTGAGAAGCCTGAGCCCTATCAATGGACGCCAAGCCAACCAGTCGTGGATGAGCAAAAGCCGGAACTGAAACCCACGCAGCTGAAAAAAGCGCTCGAGCACGAGAAGACGCCAGAGATGGTCGATAAACTCGTTAAAGAAAGCTTAGAGCGAAGCGAGTGGGCAAAGCTCATCAGTCAGCTCAATACAGCTAAGTTGACTGAGCAACTCGCGCTCAATTCGGATTACGTCAAAGATGGCCTTTCTATCCAACTGACGTTGCGACCACAGCAGGCTCACCTCAACACGGATAAAGCGCAAAGTGAACTGCTCTCAGAGCTCAATCGAGTGTTGGGCGAAGAGTGCCAGTTAAGTGTCGAGATTGGTGACAAAGGAGAAACACCGCTAGAGTTAAGAGATAAGCTGTATCAAGGCAAGCTTGAGCAAGCTTTTAGCAGTCTAGCGGCTGATGAGTACGTGCAGTTTATCGAGCAGCGTTTTGGTGCTGAACTCGATAGCGATAGTGTACGACCGATATAATTTCCGGTGGTTGAATTCATTTGATTCAGCCCCCATTTAATTCGATATAGTGACAAACTAGAGAGATAAACATGTTTGGTAAAGGCGGTATGGGCAACCTAATGAAGCAGGCCCAGCAAATGCAAGATCGCATGCAAAAGCTTCAAGAAGAAATTGCGAATATGGAAGTGACTGGTGAATCGGGCGCTGGACTTGTGAAAGTGACCATTACTGGTAGCCACAGTGTTCGCCGCGTTGATATCGACGAGAGCTTGATGGAAGACGATAAAGAGATGCTAGAAGATCTCATTGCTGCTGCGTTCAATGATGCCGCTCGTCGTGTTGAAGAGACGCAAAAAGAGAAAATGGCGTCAGTGACAGGCGGTATGCAATTACCACCTGGTATGAAAATGCCGTTCTAATCTCGCTCTCAGCGCGTAACAGGTTTACGTGCAATCGATGAGAATGACGGACAATTCATAGAGAAAGAGAGTCAATGCGTACCAGTCACATGCTGGAACAATTAATGGAGGCCTTGCGCTGTCTACCTGGGGTCGGCCCCAAGTCGGCACAGCGGATGGCCTTTCATTTATTGCAGCGAGATAGAAAAGGCGGCGTGCAACTCGCCGACGCGTTAAGTCAGGCAATGACGGAAATCGGTCATTGCTCGGAATGCCGAACCTTTACTGAAGAAGAGGTTTGCCATATCTGCACCAATCCAAAACGCCAAGAGAATGGACATATTTGTGTAGTCGAAAGCCCTGCGGATATCGCAGCGGTGGAAGCGACCGGT
Source organism: Vibrio sp. R15-SG3-ISO1A (assembly GCF_059833955.1). Classification (NCBI taxonomy): domain Bacteria; kingdom Pseudomonadati; phylum Pseudomonadota; class Gammaproteobacteria; order Vibrionales; family Vibrionaceae; genus Vibrio; species Vibrio sp. R15-SG3-ISO1A. Next base: position 7,613 of record NZ_JCBDGH010000021.1, on the reverse strand, counting down.
CAATATTCTGGGCGTTACTTTGTGTTGATGGGGCACTTATCGCCCCTTGATGGTATTGGGCCGAGTGATATCGGTTTGGATGTGTTGGACTTTCGCCTGCGCCGCGGTGATATCAGCGAGGTGATTCTTGCGACCAACCCAACGGTGGAAGGGGAGGCGACCGCGCATTACATTGCCGAGTTGTGTCATGAGCACCAAGTCACGGCTAGTCGCATTGCCCATGGTGTGCCGGTCGGTGGTGAATTAGAGCTGGTGGATGGCACAACGCTGTCTCATTCACTGCTCGGGCGACATAAGATTTAATACCTGCATTTTTCACCCAGAAATAATATCAATATGGCCGCATCTGCGGCCATGTTTTTATCTGTCACCCATGATAGAGCGTAGTGCTTGGTTTACTTTTGTTACGTCAGACGCCAAGGGTTACGTCAGACGCTCAAGCTCGGTGATATTGGTCATCGCTTGCTTGTTGGTCGCCCCGCACACCACAGGACACGGCTTAAAGTCTGCGCACACTTTGGGACGCTCTGGTAAGCCAAACAGCTTGCAGAGATTGTCTTCATTGAGCTGAATGCAACGAACACCGGCAGGTTTGCCATTTGGCATCCCCGGAATCGGTGATGAGATACTGGGCGCAATACAGCAAGCCCCGCAACCGAGTCGACAATCCATCCTGATACCCCTGAGTAAAATTGAGGCGCGATAGTAGCAAAAATCATCAAGACGATCAGTACAAGATCTTGAAGTTTTTGCCGCTAGACGGTATAAATCGCCCCTTCTTTAACTAATCCAAGATGAGTCTATGAGCGCACCCTTTTGGCAAACAAAAACGTTAGAGCAGATGACGGAGCAAGAGTGGGAATCTCTGTGCGATGGCTGCGGCAAGTGCTGCCTGCACAAACTCATGGATGAAGATACGGATGAAATCTACTACACCAATGTGGCGTGTAGTTTACTCAACACGAAAACCTGTTCGTGCAGCGATTATGAACATCGCTTTGAGTCTCATGAAGAGTGCACCAAGCTGACTCGTGATGACATCGATGATTTCACCTGGTTACCGCATACCTGTGCCTACCGTTTAATGGCAGAAGGCCAACCATTGCCTGAATGGCACCCGCTGCGCACTGGCTCTAAGTCAGCGATGCACGCCGCTGGGGAAAGCGTCAGAAATAAAGTGGTCTACGAAATCGATGTGATCAATTGGGAAGACCACATACAAAACTTACCTGATAGACTAAAACCTCACAAATAACTTTTAAAGTTGAGAATGCTATGTATGCATTATGTACATAGCATGAGGTTTAGTATGTTAGATTTTGATAAAAATAAGAAAAAGGTAATACGAAAAGAAGTAGAGATTTCAACTATCCCTAACTTCGTTTACAAGAAACCATTGGTATCCATTGATGATAATGGCGAGCCTCAGGTTACCTATCGTACTAATGGCAACAAGATCCCCATTAAGAAACTTCCCTTACTCCATATTGTTGGGTATGACGACAAAGATAACCTAATCAGCTACCAGCCATTAGATATGGTCAATGAGTTCTTATTGTCGAAAGCAATCGATGATGGTGTTCTTGAACTTGGCACCGATGCGCAGGGGGTTGCGCATTACTTTAGTTTTGTATTGGACAAACAAGCCGAGTGGGATGCTGAATACGATGAAGAAGACTTTGATCCTCTCTATGATGACCCTCGTCCAGAATGGAGTACATTTCCTCGCAACAAGCAAGAACGATTAACCTACCAGTATCGCGATGGTATAAAACAGCTCGCTATTGATGGTGTGTTGGCTAAAACTACCGTTAGGCAATATATGAGCAGTGTCGTTGGTTTCTATAAGCACTGCCTTCTACAAGGTATCCGCTTCAATAATCCTCCCTTCCAATTTGAGATAGTTAATATCCATTTCGAGGAGTCTGCATCAAGTATGAAAGCTTACCAACGTAAGCAGATTCACACGACGGATATGCGGATTAAGTTTTCCAAGTCATCTCGGAGTAGCGGCACAAGCCTCAGCAATCTGCGCCGTGATCTAAAGCCGTTTACCAATAATGAATGGAACATCCTGCAAAACATATTAATGAAGTCCCGCAAGGTGGTTCGTCATGGTGACAATAATAAACTACACTCATTGCCTATTGAGTTTTGCCTCCACCCACTGATTTGCCGTAATACTGGATTGCGTAGAGAAGAAGCAGCGAGCCTTCACTTAGGACAGATAGTTAACCCCGAAACCATGATTCAGGATGGCAAAGAGGTGTTTAAAAAACCTGTGATGGATTTGGGTGTCGGTGATAAGTACCAATCATTTACAAAGACGGCTGAGGGCTTCGCAGAGAAGAATAAAAGCCGCGTTACCATTATCCCCGCCGCATTGATGAAGATGCTTTACGATTACTCGCAGTCGGACAGGTATCAAAAGCGCCTCAAGAAATTCAAAGCATGGTGCAATGAGCAGGTTGAGGAAGGTAATACGCATTTCTTTGAGGGTGATGATGCCATTAACCCTGAACTGGAATACCTGTTTATTACCCAGTCTGGGAAGCCGATGTTTACACGGCTACAAGACTTTACTGGGCGCTGGGTGGAAATTCGTAACACTGCAAACCTAACCCAAGGTCTCGATAAACCGATTGTTGGCTCTATACATAATTTACGCTCAACGTTTGCCGTAAATATCCTCCGTCACCTTTTAAATAAAAAGGATGATTATGGCAACCCGTCAATCACACCCGATGAGGCATTGGATAGGGTGTCAGCGCTGCTTGGACATGAAGATCGGGCGACTACCATGGAGTACCTGAAAATTGCACAGGATATGCCCTCTGCCGATGAAATCTACGAAGACGTACTGGACTATATTGGCGCGTTTGATGATTTAGAGGGGGCATTATGAATCAAGGGCGAAAGCGCACCAGAATTACGATAGAGAAGACCATCGCACCCCTCATTCCATTACGCTTTGAGGATATGGTTTTACTCAGCGGCAACGGATATAAAGATTACACTCATCGCTTACGCTATCTTAATGTCCCGACAGTGGAACAAATAAAGTTAGGGAATGTGGAGTTAGCAAATCGGGATGATATCGTCAGAGACATTCACCAAAGGCTCAAATCCTTACCTGAAAACAGATCAAAGAAGACATATTTTAGTGGGCTTGTTAGCTACTTTCGATACCTTGACGGTGTTGGTTATCGCGGTGATCTTTTTAGTATTACAGCCATGATTGACTGTATTAAGCACTTCAATAAATTACGCGAAAAAGGTGAACGGGTAACGGTAGGGGAGCAGATTCAAAAGTCTTTATCAGTGTTATTAAGGCTGTGGAATCGGGAGTCTGACCTTAAGATGCTGCCAGAAGTTGCGGCGAAACCTATTGCAGCGTCCAAAGCGTTCCATATTGAAACAGAGCTGAAACCATTGTCAAAGGTATTGGTTAAAAGTGCTGTGGTCTTTCAGGAAGCGATTGAGAAAAATGAGTTGCTAGAGATTCACCCGTTCTTTGATGAAGAGCGGTTTAATGAGCAAGCAAGACGCAATGGCTGGACACCACTTCAAATTGGCACTAAAAGGCATGGCTTTAAGAAATGCATGAAACCTCAAGCTGGAACAATAAAGAGTAGCCCGCTTCAACTTGAGCAGCTTAATCGTCAGGTATTTTATAATCAGGCATCACGCAATTGGTTTTTCGTGTTCTCAATGCTGACAGGCATGAATACATCGGTGCTTGCTAACGTGCAGCATAAGGACGTTTTATTTAAAAGTATTGGCAGTGGACGGTTTGTTTTTGATGGTGAGAAGTTCAGGGCTGGTTATAAGGATTTAGATAATAGCGCTGGCTTTAGCTTGCGAACCAAAGAACTGATCACCCGATGGCTTAAAACATCGAAGGTGATTTACCAATCACTGGGTATCCAGCTGTCAAATGAGCTGCCGCTATGCCCTTTCTTTAGTGCCAGCGGTGAGGTTTGGACATTCAATACCCATGGCTCAAATATTGGCTACATCAATACTCAGCTTGAAAAGATAACGGGCTTAACGGTTACTGCAAGTCGATTCAGAGCAACAAAATCTGATGTATTGATGCGAGTCACTGAAGATATCTTCCTTGTATCACAGGGGCTGAATAATTCCGTGAATGTTGTCGCCAAACGGTACTCGAGTGGTGTTCAGGCAGATCATGATAATAACCTCAATGCCACGTTTGGCGCGTTAAGCGCGGTTGCCAAAGGCGAAGAGATTGGCAAAGCCATCGAAGGCTCCAAGGTAATGCACAGCGATATTTTGTCTGATTATGATTATAAGAAATTGCGTCATCGTGAAAGCAAAGAGCAGCCATTAATGACCACGCCCACTGGCATCAAATGCGCAGGTGCAACACCAGAGAAGCTTGTTGCAGAAGCAAGGCGCATGAAGCAGTTGGGGATTGATTTTTCCAAAGATACGGGTCGTTGCACGGATTTTCTTGCCTGCTTTGATTGTGACAGCCATAAATTGGTGGCGTCAGAAAATGATATCTGGTTGATGCTGTCATTTTTAGAACAAATCGAAGACCTCAAAGAGATGGTGGCGAGTCATTCCGCACCGAAGGATGAGTATTTTGTGGTGGAGGGGATGTTGAAAAAAGTCCTTCTCAGGCTGAAACAAAAAGCACCAAAAAACTACGCTCAAGCAAAACAAAAGGTGGATGATGGCGATTACCATTCGCTTTACCAAGACCGAGCCAGCGCCAGCCAATTTTTTAAGGGGTAATTTATGTCTGAAAAGCTTATACCGCTTCGCCAAGAACTCGCTGAAAACCCTTATGTGGCGTTTGACTCTGACGGAGAAGGAGTGTCACGCGTCTTTGATGTAGAGTGGGATTTTCACGCCCTGAACCAGAATTTTAAAACATTGTCTTTTGGGCATATTGATGAGAAGTACCGCCACGATATTCAGTCTTGCCTTTATGCACTGATTCAATATCAAAAGGAAACCTCAAACTCTAACTCCCATGTGGCTGTTAGCTCGTTGAAAAGGTATAGGAATACATTAAAAGCCATCGCCACACGTTGGGGTAAAAGTGACTTCAGTTTACTTTCGAGCGAGCGAGAGTGGAAAAAGTGCACTAAAGCATTACATGGTGTTGGCGGAGAAGGCTCGTGCAGCCACATTGCGTCTATGATTAATGCACTGAATAAAGCGGGCCTTGTAACGCGTTATGTCCACAAACGAGAATATAGCCAGTGGGTTAAACCTGATGCTGGTAAAGGTCAGGCAATTGCGTTTCCGGAAACGATTCATGTCAGTATTTTAAAGACCGTTGTTGAGTTTGTTGAAACCTATCACCCCTATCGCCATCAGATTTCAGCAGCGATGGAAAAGCTTTACACCTATCAGGATGAAATGTTCAACGCTGAGCTTAAAGCGCTTGGTGTTAGTGCCCTTAATGAGAGGCAAATGCATACATTCAACCTTAGAATATCTCGCAGAACAAGTAAGTGGCCTGAACGAAAAGCCATTCCTAATTTTTCGTTTTACAGACGTGGAGATTGGTTATGCACATTGCTCAGGATGTGTTTTATCTGCGTCGGTTTGTTCTCCGCAGCCCGAAAGGAAGAGCTACTCTCCATGAACAAAGAGAGCTATGACGATACATTAGCTGCTGTACCCAAGGTCTCAGGGTTTTCGACAAAGGGAAATAAGGGCGAAAAGATTTATACGACGTGGAATACTGCACCTATTGCAAAACTGGCGCTGGAGCTAGCTTTTGATGCTACGCAAGCCGCAAGGAAATATCAGTTAGAGCGACTGGATGACGGCTATCAAAATGGTCAGCTAACGCAAGACCAATACAATGCAAAGAAACAAGACCTTGAGAGTGCCTTTATATCTTCTAACATCCCTTATGACAGTGAAGCGCTCATAAATAAAAAATCGTTCAAGCCCAGGATTGAGAGTGCTGATGATGCATTGAATATGAAAGAGTTCAACATTACTGCGACCGCAGAAGACGTTGACGAATTCGACCTGTTAAATCCAGAGCGAGCAGGAAGTTTAATGGTTGGAGGCGGTTTACCTAAGCTTAGTCCTCATGATTTACGGCGGAGTTTTGTGGTCTTTATGGTGAAAAACCGACTGGGCAACGCACTCACAGTAAAATACCAGCTTAAGCACCGCAATATTAATATGTCCAACTGGTATGCGAATTATTCCGAACTTGCGCGCACCAACCACTTGCTGATGGATACAGCGTTAATGAGTGAATTTAATGAAGCTATTGAAAGCTGTGCGGTGGACGCATGGGATGAGATTTACAATGTATCCGACACCTTGAGTGGTGCAGAAGGCGAGCGCATAGCCCAGAATAAAGCCGAGCGGCTAGCACAGGGGGAAGAAATAGTGATGTCCCGAAGTGAATTGTTCTCTTTGGTAAGGTCAGGTGACAAATCCATTGTGTTGCTTCCTACAGGGGGGTACTGCACCAACCGTAATTGTGAGCGCCTTTGCTCCCTGATGGATATTGTTGAAGCTCCCTGCAAGCATAAGATAATCACTGACAAAGCGGCTAAAAGGCTATCGAGGGAGCGGGATAACCTCATTGCTTCATTCAGGTCGATAAATGACATGGGCGATTATGCCAATGAATTAATTCTGGATGCCAGAAAGAAGAAAATTCAATCTATTGAACCAACGTTGGTCAAACACAGCATTCCTTTTGATAGCTTCAATGATGATATTAAGGCGGTATGGTTATGAAAGTTGAGTATAAGGGAACCTGCAAGGCAGAAGGGTTACTGGTCAATGCATTTCAGCGCTTATTAGATGGCAAGCCACTTCATGTTAAGGCTACGGGCAAGCTCACGTTAAACCGAATCAATAATGAAGCGCAGCTAGGTAATAGCTACGTCCATAAGTTCAAAGATTTCGTGGCCTACGCCAAACCTGTTATCGATGAATATAACCTCAATCGCGATAAGGCCATGGCAACAGGTTTAGATATTGAGCTAGATGTCCCTTTATCTGAGTTTGATAGGCTAAAACACCAATTAAAAAAAGCCAATGAGTTGAAAGACAAGTACAGGATTCAACGAGATAATGCAATTAAAGCCAGAAAGCTGTTAGAGACTGAGAATGCCAGGCTCCGTTTTAGGGTGTTTGACCTACAACAAGAATTATTAGATGAAAATTCAGTTGTGACTCCAATCAAGTAACACGCTCTCACGCTCAAAGTGTAATGGGGCTAGCATCGTGATAACTCGTTTCTGCCCCAAAACGTTTTTGGTGCGTGCAATTATTTAAAATAATGAGGAACGGATTTACCTACAAATATTCATCTGTTGTAGGTGTCTAGAGAATCGGCGGCTATTCATCTCGAGAGTTTATGCTTTCTGAGAAAGAAATGAAGAAGAAGCATGAAGAACTCAAGGGAAAACTGGAACTTGAAGAAGATATAGAGTCAGCCAGTGAAGGTGAGAGTGAGGATCTTTAGTGGTAGAAACTTCTCAGATTAAGCCATCTGATCTGATTGATATGCCATTTGTTTGTTAGCATTCAGGTTGATATAATGTTATTTACTCGCTGCAATACCCGCTGTGCGATAAGTATTAATGCGATAGGGC
>NZ_JCBDGH010000020.1:0-3758 GCF_059833955.1 Vibrio sp. R15-SG3-ISO1A | reverse complement strand
ACTGGGGATCAGTGGAGGGGTGGACTCCACCACTTGTGGCCGCTTGGCTCAGCTAGCCGTTAACCAACTCAATGAGGAAACCGATGGCGGTTACCAGTTCATTGCCGTCCGCTTGCCTTATGGTGAACAGAAAGACGAAGATGAAGCCCAAATTGCATTGAAATTTATTGAGCCGACACATTCTGTCTCCGTCAATATTAAAGCGGGTGTGGATGGTATTCACGCCGCCACACAAACCGCCCTTGAAGGCACCGACTTGCTACCGACTGACGCAGCAAAATTGGATTTTGTTAAAGGCAACGTGAAAGCGCGCGCGCGCATGGTTGCGCAGTACGAGATCGCAGGCTATGTGGGCGGGCTCGTACTCGGCACCGATCACTCAGCGGAAAACATCACTGGCTTTTACACCAAGTTTGGCGACGGCGCCTGTGACCTTGCACCGCTATTTGGTTTGAGCAAACGTCAAGTTCGTGAAGTGGCCGCTCATCTCGGCGCCCCAGAGCTATTAGTGAAAAAGACGCCAACCGCGGATCTTGAAGAACTGGCACCACAAAAAGCCGATGAAGACGCGTTGAACCTCACCTATGATCAGATCGATGATTTCCTAGAAGGGAAACCGGTATCAGAGGAAGTCTCGCAGCGTCTTGTGCACATCTACACCATCACGCAGCACAAGCGTCAGCCTATCCCGACCATCTACGATTAATCTTATCGATAGATGCAGCGCGTTTGACGCCCCGTCACACGCGCTGCCCCACCACCTATCACCTATCACCTATCACCTATCACCTATCACCTATCACCTATCACCCATCACCCATCACCCATCACCCATCACCCATCACCCATCACCCATCACCCATCACCCATCACCCATCACCCATCACCCATCACCCATCACCCAATTATGCCCTCCCCCTACACAACGTCCAGCTAAGCCGCTTTATTCGCTATTATTGGTCGTATCAATAAAACGACTAGCACCTCGGCACTGTTTTCACTAAAATGCGACCGATCAAACAAATTTCTTTCATTATCGCGTTAATATACCCATTAAGCGCCGCTTAACGTCGCGTTGGCTTGGGTGATAATGAGCGACGTAATAACCAAAAACCATGCATGTTGCAGCCCAGGTGGCTGACTGTAGAAAAGTGTGATTGTTTATGGACCAAGATAAGTTTACCAATATTTATCGCTTACCCACGGCGATTCAAATTCGCATTGGCAAATGGCAGCAGACCTTCAACGGGACATCAGACATTGTGCTTCACCGTGCTATTGAAGCGCGTAATAAACAGTACCGTAAACCTGATTTTTTCCCGGCGGGGTGGTGCGTCAACCTGTTTGATAATCAGGACATCTCCATCACCGAGCATGGTAAATATATTCAAACCGCGATGCGTACCATGATGGACCGTAAGGTGTCGTATAAACGCATTTACCTCTCTCGAGTGCCGCTTGAGCAAGCGACGCCAGCCTTGGTGGCGTTCAAACAAGAGTTCATCGCCAAGCACAATCGTGTGGCGAAAAAATACAATCAAATTAAGAAAAAACAGTTCTTGCGCTTCGCATTAGAAGAGCTAGAGACACTCTACCCCTCAATACCAAAAGAGAAGTTTGACGTAACACTGTGGAACAAATTGGTGGTGTCAGAGCTCGGCCAAGCGAAGAAATTTGATAACCCCTACTTCGTGAAAAAGCACACCGTCTAGACGGCGCTGAGATTACACCGCCTTGACGATATCAGTCTGACGTTAGAGACCGCTATCATCGTAGTCCGTCACGCGTATTTGGCTAAAATCTCTTGATAACGGCTTTGTCCTTGCTCACCCGGCATCGACTTAAGCCGTTCAATGCCGCGCTGCAAATTGGCGATGTTTTTAGACGCGTGCCCACTTTCTAATTCGCGGCACAGTTGGCGCTTTGGTGACCAAGAATACCGCCAAAGCGGCTAAAACAAAGCCCATCACGCCCATCGCATCGAACGATTCACCAAACATCAACCACGCTTGGATGGCGGTGACGGGCGGAACCAGGTAAAACACCGACGCCACACTCGACGCCACGCCATTTTCCACCATATAGAGCAGCAATAGAATCGCAACGCAAGAGAGCACGACCACCAGCCATACCAAGGTCATGATAAAGGCAGGAGACCAAACAATCACATTGGTTTCAAAGGTCAGCGCGACGGGTACAAACAGCACTCCCGCGGCAAAATACTGCACGGTTGCCCCTCCAACCATATCCACGCCTTGGCAAAAACGCTTTTGGTACAGGGTGCCCAATGTAATGCCAAAGAGCGACACCAAACAGACTGCAACCGCTAAGGTTTTGTGTTGCTCGGATTGCCAGTCCATTTTACCCATAAGCACAAGGCTGATACCCGCAAACCCAATCACCAGCCCTAACCACTGCGAGGGTTTAAACGAGTGCTGAGTGAAGACCACCAACAAAAACGCAGTAAGAATGGGTTGCAGACCAACCAACAGAGAGCTCAGACCCGCAGGCATACCAAGATGGATCGCAAAGTACGTACCGCCGAGATAAAAGCCGTGAATGAACAGCCCTACCACGCCACTATGAAGTAACGCTTTACCTCTCGGCAAGCGACGACGAAGTAGCACAATCAACAGCAGGAATAACGCGACGTTGGCGATCATTCGCAGTGACAACAAGGTCGCTGGCTCGGCGTACTGAAGACCAAACCTTGCTCCAACAAACCCCGATGCCCACAGCACCACAAACACAAAAGGGATCAATCGCACCCACATACACATTCTCCTCGCTTTTTATTCTGTTTTAACGTTACTGTAGTGGGTACAGGTTAATTTTAAAGGCACAGATCAGGTTAGTTTTATGGGTACAGAAAGATGGACAGTCGCAGCAAATATCGCCAAGTAGAGCAGCTCATTCGCCAAGGTATCGAGGAGGGTCGATATGCCAGTGATGACAAATTGCCCTCTATTCGCACTTTATGCACCGAGTTAGACGTGGGCAAAAACACCGTCATTCGCGCCTATCAAGAACTCGAGGCGCAAGGCGTGATTTATACGCAGCAGAGATCGGGCTACCGAGTGAGCGCTAAAACGACGCCACCGGCCCCGACTCAAAGGCCCACGCAAGTCGATTTGCTGAGCGCTTGCAAAGAGATTCTCACCTACACCCCAAGCCAAGAACGGCTCGTAACCGGCTCTGCACACCCTTTTATCGACACACCAGCGATCAAAAGCCTGTACGCCGAAATTGGGCGCCACAGCCGACGCCAAGCGCACATCCCTAGCCACTACCAATTACCACCGGGGAACGATTTACTGATCCGGCAGCTGGCGAAAATAAGTCATGATTTGGGGGTAGATGCGCGCGGTGAGTCTTTGTCTGTTACCCATGGCGCCCAACAAGCGATCAGCCTCGCCCTGCGTGCACTGACACAGCCAGGCGACATCGTTGCGGTCGAATCGCCTTGTTACTTTGGCAACCTGCTACTGATGGAATCGCTGGGCCTTAAAGTGGTGGAAGTGCCGAGTTGTCCTCGAGATGGTTTAGATCCGAATACACTTGAGCAAGCACTTGAACGCTGGGATATTAAGGCGATTTTAGTCACTCCCAACTATACCAACCCAACGGGAGCCTGCATGCCACTCGCGGCCCGTATTCGATTACTTGAGGTCTCAGGCGCGGTGCCCATTATTGAAGATGATGTGTTTGGTGCATTGGCCTACGACCAAAGCATCACGCCACTGAAAACACTCGATAAG
>NZ_JCBDGH010000019.1:0-35968 GCF_059833955.1 Vibrio sp. R15-SG3-ISO1A | reverse complement strand
AACCAGCATGGGTTTATGGTTCATCCACAATCGGGAGCGGCGCGCCAATAAACGGCCTCCCTCGACCTGTGCCCAGCCAACTTGCAGTGCGTCACGCTTGACGTTGTCGGCGCTAAAGACGGTCAGTCCAAGTGGGATCTCGCCTTGCGCGGTCAAATCAACATGCTGCTCTTGCAGTGAGGATTGAGGAATTAAGGTTCGCCCTAGCACCCAAGCGGTCTCATCGCCTTTCAATACCACTTTACGTAACAAACACGCTTCGTGGCTCAATAAGGCAATCTCTTGGGCATTCAAACGTTCCGAGGACACAATGCGGTTGTGCAGCAAATCGACACTTAAGGTTTGGCAATACGATTCCAATAAACGTGACAATGAGCCCTGTTCTAACAACCAATCTTTGGCGATCGGCGTTGGAAAGCTAAACTGGTCGGGATCATGCCATTCGACCTCTCGTAGGGCAGACAAACAATGCGAAGTTGATGGATTCATACTAGTATTCAATAGTCAGCTTTATATCGTAAAATAAAGCTTAAATAACAACGTTAACCACGGTATCGAGTGCTCAACGCCTCTTTTAATCACAGACAGAGGCAACATTGTAACAAGACTCTGACCTTTCGAATATCGTGAAAAGAAGAAAGAAAATCGCCCACTATGATGAAACGTTACCTAGCGCAGCTTTTTGTTGCTGCGAGTCTGCTCGTTAGCCTCCCCTCCTTGGCAGAAAAGGAAGGCGGGCCTCAACTGGCGTATTTCACGCTAGAACCGGATCTCACCACGAATTTTTATACCAAGGGTAAAGATTTGGGCTATGTTCAGGTACGCATTGACATCATGGTTGCTAATCAAGCCGATTTGGCGGTGATTGAGCTGCACCAGCCTTTGATTCGTGATGCCGTGATCGAGTTGCTCGGACAGCAGTCAAAAGACACCATCACCTCGCTGGCAGGACGCGAAGACTTGCGTAAAAGCCTAGTCGAGGATCTCAACTCGATTTTACTGCCGGAAACCGGAAAAACCGTCATCGCGGATCTGCTGTTTACTAAATATCTCTACCAGTAAACGTGCACCCGTCAATCTCGATAGGTCTGTTAACGCCGCTAACGCGGCGTTTTCTGTTTTTAACCTATCTACCCTTGGTATTTGGCTTTACTCGCATCGAGTAACCCTAAGCCAACCCCAGACAGCAGCCCCACCAAGTGAGCGGTATTGGCAATGGCCATAAAGGGCTGCATAAAGCCAAGCACCAACCAAACCAACATAAACCCAATCACCTGTTTTGGCATCATCAAACCGAGCGCGGGCGCCTTGTAGCCCATCATCCAGATGTAGCCGACCAACGCGTACACCACGCCAGAGAGCCCCCCAAAGTTGGCGCCCTCAACCCAATACTGCCCAGCGCCTGAGAGTGCCGCCGACAGGACAAACAGTTGCAACAGCTTCCCTTGACCCAGTCGCTGCTCTATATCACCGCCAAGTTGCCACCACCAAAGTAGATTGAACACGATGTGCAACGCCGAAAAATGCAACACCGCATGACTGAGCCAGCGCCAGAGCTGCCATTGCTGGCTAGCGTCCGCAGGGAAGTGAAGCGCGAGGAAAATCGTTCGACCTTGACCTATCTGCTGAAGCACAAAAATCACCACACATAGCAGCATGACGGCTAAGGTGATCGGCCCGGCTTTCGCTTTGATCATCGCGATGAAACTGGGTGAACGGTAATGGAAAGGATTGACTCGGGTATCCGCCACCTCCCACGACGCAGCGTGATACTTATCTGCATTCGGGTTAGCCAGAAATTGCTCAAGCTCCTGTATCACCAGATCATAATGCTCACTTTCTTTGAGGAATAAGACAAAATCGTCACTCTCCTCATCGCGCATCATGCCAACGGTGATTCTACGAGCCGCCATGTAATCAACAAAAGCCTGGCCCATTCTGGGGTTCTTGATGGTGGTCACTCTTACCATTAGGTTATCCTGAAAGATTGGGGTTATCCTGAAATATGGAAGTTAAGCCGTCTGCACGGTGGGTAACCCAGCGCGATGCCAGGCTTCAAAACCGCCATCCACACTGTATACCTGCTCAAACCCTTGATTCACCAAATATTGCGCCGCACCTTGGCTGCTGATCCCGTGATAACACATCACCAAAACCGGCTGGTCAAACTCCACCTCGTCCATAAAGGCCACCATGGTGTCGTTGGTCAGATGATACGCATGCGTAGCATGCGCGACGGCAAAGGATTGTGGATCACGAATATCCACTAGGCGGGCGCCTTGCTGCTCAATCATTTGCTGCGCGGAGGCAACATCGATGTGCTGAAACTGGTCCATTTACTTTCTCTTTATGCTTTTATTGTCTGCGCTCATTGTAACCTATCCAACGGAGGACAAGTACTGTCGGTTAATAAGGTTATCCACCAGCGATCAAAATGACGTCATCTGTGGATAAAGTTGTGGATTGCGTTGATAAAGTGTTTGAATTAAAAAAGATCCACAATATGTAGTGATGATCATAACTATTCTGTGAGTGATTCAAAACATATCCCCATAGAAAAACCCGCCATTAGGCCTTTATTCACCCTGCTTTCTGACATCTAGCCAAGAAATTCCCCACAGAGTTATTCACAGGAGCGAGCGTTGAAATGATCGCCAACTGGTTAATATAAAATGCTTTATACGATCCAAACAAAAAGCCGAGGTCACAAGACCTCGGCTTTTCATGTTTGTGTTTCGCGCTTTGCGTTAGCGGATTAAAACTCGCCGACTGCGGCTTTGAGCTTCTTCATCGCGTTTTTCTCAAGCTGGCGAATACGCTCAGCAGATACGCTGTAGGTATCAGCTAACTCTTGCAACGTCGCTTTGTTGTCATCTAACCAGCGAGAGCGAACGATATGTTGGCTACGCTCATCAAGACTTGAAAGCGCTAGGCTCAAGCGATTGTTGGTATGAGCTTCCCAGTTGGCCGCTTCGATATTTTCTGCGACGTCAGAGGCTTTATCTTCAAGGTAGAGCATCGGAGCCGAGTAAGACGTACCAGTGTCATCGTCATCACTAGACAACTCAAAGGTCGCGTCTTGCGCAGCGAGACGAGATTCCATCTCACGTACTTCTGAAGGCTCAACACCCAACTCTCTTGCGACGGTTTCCACCTCGCCGTTATTGAACCAGCCTAAGCGTTTCTTCGACTTACGCAGGTTGAAAAAGAGTTTGCGCTGCGCTTTGGTCGTGGCGATCTTGACGATACGCCAGTTGCGAAGTACGTATTCATGGATCTCCGCTTTGATCCAGTGCACGGCGAACGAGACAAGACGTACACCAACTTCGGGATTGAAGCGTTTGACCGCTTTCATCAAACCGATGTTGCCTTCTTGAACTAAGTCGGCCATGGGTAGGCCGTAACCAGAATAACCACGAGCCACATGCACAACGAAACGAAGGTGCGAAAGGATCAATCCTTTAGCGGCTTCAATTTCACCGTCATAGTGTAGTCGTTCGGCAAGTTCACGCTCTTCGTCCGCGGTCAGCATTGGGTAGCTGTTTACGGAGCGGATGTAGCTGTCTAAGCTATCTTGAGTTACTACCGCCATTGGATACGCTTGGTTAGTCATTCAAATCCTCATCAATCTCTGATCTGGAGTGTAATTTAACCCAACAATCTTGAACTCAAAATGAACAAGTTTCAAGCTGGGATTTGCCATTATGCATAAAGCACGCTCAGGCACAATAGAAAGTATACGCTACCGTATACTTTTTTCATTATTATGACCACGCCCTGTTAAACAGGTTCAATTTCTTTTAAGTGGCGCCGCGCCGACACTTTCGCCGCCAAGCAGCCTAAAAAGATGCCAAGCATGATCAGTAAGAGCGACTCATCCCAACTGAGACCGATAAGACGAAAACGGCTGTCATAAAGCTGCGCTAATTGCTCTACGCTGTGATTGAGTACGATAGTAATGATGGCCGTCAGTATCCATGCGCTCAATGCGCCGAGTAAACCAAACCACATCCCC
Organism: Vibrio sp. R15-SG3-ISO1A; assembly: GCF_059833955.1. Lineage (NCBI taxonomy): Bacteria > Pseudomonadati > Pseudomonadota > Gammaproteobacteria > Vibrionales > Vibrionaceae > Vibrio > Vibrio sp. R15-SG3-ISO1A. The sequence goes on along the minus strand of NZ_JCBDGH010000019.1, from coordinate 31,953 downwards.
GAGTAGAGATAAGGACGCAAAATAAAGCTGTCTGTCGCACCAATCAACTTCATGGTTTGGATCTCTTCTTTATTTGCCAACACATTGAAACGCAGCGTGTTACCAACAATCAAAAACACGGAGCAGAGCATCAGGACAGACAGCGTAATGATGATCCCGGTGACCAGTGTCTTAATCGCATCGAGCTTTGTCAGCCAATCTTCGTCCAAACGCACATCGGCGATGTCTTCTTGCTCTGCAACCTCAGCCGCAAGGCGTTTGATCATCGCTTGGTCGTCACTGCTTGGGGTAATAATAAGCACGCCCGGCAGCGCGTAGTTATCGAGCAATGAGATCGCCTGTTCAAAGCCAGAGTACTGGCTAAAGTCTTCTAGGCCTTGCTGCGGCGAGATGTAATCGACTTTGGTGACTTCAGTTCGGCTCTCTAACTGATCTTTCAGCACCATCACCTTGGGCTCTGGCGTCTGCTGCTTAATGTAAGCACTCACTTGCGAAGGGCTGGTCACGTCACTAGAGGCGGCGGCAATGTTTTTACCGAGCAAATAGAGCGCGGAGGGCATGGCAAGCGCCATGGAGATCACCGCTAGGGTCAAAAAGTTTGCCAGTGGTCGAAACCAGAGCGCCGCAAACGCTAACCGCGCCTGCTTAAAGTGCACCGACAAAAAGCCATCACGCTGGACTCGATTCTGGCTCGTGCGGCCTTGCTTTGTCTTCACTCGCTTATTCGCGGCCATAATCTTCGACCTCACTCAAAAAACCTTGATTCAGTTCCAAATGGCGATATTTCGGCCGAGTGTTGACCAACCCGATGTCGTGAGTGGCAAGCAATATGGTGACGCCTGCACGATTGAACTCTTCAAAAAGTCGCACCACTCGGTTGGAGAGATCAGGGTCGAGGTTGCCGGTCGGCTCATCCGCCAGTAATAACGTCGGACGATTGACCACCGCTCGAGCGATCCCGACGCGCTGCTGCTCACCACCAGAGAGTTGACTCGGCAGGCACTTGGCTTTATCCAGTAATCCCGTTTTGTCTAAGGCCGCCGAGACGCGGCGCTTAATTTCGTTTTCCGAGATGGATTCAATACGCATCGGCAAGGCCACATTGTCGAAGACACTGCGATCCATCAATAAACGATGATCTTGAAACACAATGCCAATGTTGCGGCGTAAAAATGGAATGTCTTTGCTTGGAATTCGAGTGATGTCGTGCTCATTGAAACTGATTTTTCCATCCGTTGGACGTTCAATGGCACAAATCAATTTTAACAATGTGCTTTTCCCTGCACCGGAGTGGCCACCTAAAAAGGCCATCTCCCCTCGGCGCAAATGAAAGTCTACTTTTTGCAGCGCTTGACGACCGCCTCGGTACGCCTTACTCACTTGCTGAAATTTTATCACCCGAACGTCCTCTCACAGGTCTCAGTCAGCTTAATCTTCGCGGCTAAACAGTGCGTTGATAAATTCTTGTGTTTCAAATGGGCGCAAATCGTCAATGCCTTCCCCGACACCGATGTAACGAATCGGGATTTGGAACTGATCCGCAAGCGCAAAAATAACGCCACCTTTGGCCGTGCCATCCAACTTAGTCAGCGTGATGCCGGTTAATGGCGCCACATCGCTAAATAGCTTGGCTTGGCTGATCGCGTTTTGCCCAGTACCCGCATCTAGGGTGAGCATAATTTCATGCGGCGCTGAATCATCGATTTTCTTCATGACACGCACAATTTTGCGCAGTTCTTCCATCAAGTTGGCTTTGTTTTGCAGGCGACCTGCAGTGTCGGCAATGACGACATCCACGCCTTTCGCTTTGGCAGATTCAATCGCATCATAGATGACCGAGGCGCTGTCTGCACCGGTGTGCTGCGCGACGACGGGCACGCTATTGCGCTCGCCCCATACTTGCAGTTGCTCAACGGCTGCAGCGCGGAAGGTATCCCCAGCGGCGAGCATGACACTCTTGCCTTGTGCTTGGAACTGCTTGGCCAATTTGCCGATCGTCGTGGTTTTACCAACGCCATTCACGCCGACCATCAAAATCACGTACGGCGTTTTACTGCTGTCCACCACCAATGGCTGCTCGACTTTGGCCAAGATATCCGCCATTTCGTCTTTAAGGAGATCGTACAACGCTTCGCCATCTTTTAATTGCTGACGAGTGGCTTTTTCTGTCAATGAATCAATGATTTTGACTGTGGTATCCATGCCGACATCAGCAATCAAGAGCTGCTCTTCAAGCTCTTCAAATAGCTCGTCATCAATCTGCTTACCTTTGAACAAACCAAAAAAGCCTGCACCTATGTTGGCTTTGGTGCGTGCAAGGCTACGCTTTAAACGTGCGAAAAAGCTCTCGGTCGGTTTCTCTTGTTCAACCACACGAGGGGCCACCACCTCAGGTGTAGCGTCAACCTCAGGGGCGACATCAACCTCAGGGGCGACATCAACCTCACTGGCTGGCTCATTGGCTGACTCACGAGGCTCTGGCGACACCTCGGCATCAGGCTGTGTCTCTTGGGCGGGCGACTCGACAGGCTGCGCTTCTTGTTGTTGTGCTGATTCACGGCTCTCGGCTTGTGTCTGCTCTTCGTCACCAAAACCTAACCAAGAGAGTAAACCGCGCTTCTTTTTTTCCGACATCTGGAGCATTCCTAGATAGTAACTATTAACTTCGCGTGCATTACAGGCTGCATACCCTGTATAAATGCACGCTAACGACCGAGTGACGCTTTCCCTGCATTCAGATGATGCGTTACACTCTGTCCTTACTGAAAATTGGGCTATATTACCGCGCTCATTGCTTGAGCGACTGGATATAGTATCACTTTATTAGCGGTCAAAAAATCTATGGTAAGACGTCGCCAGCAAAACACATCACAAAATAAGCCATCCACTGGCTTTGTTCGCATCATTGGCGGTATTTGGCGCGGGCGAAAGCTGCCTGTCCACGATGCCCAAGGGTTGCGCCCCACCACCGATCGCGTCAAGGAAACCTTGTTTAACTGGATCGCCCGCGACGTGCCAAGAGCCAAATGTCTGGATCTGTTCGCAGGCTCTGGCAGCTTAGGGTTTGAGGCAGCTTCTCGTCAGGCGGATGAGGTGACACTGATTGAACTCAACCCTACCGCTTTCAAGCAGCTGAAAGCGAACGCTGAAGCACTAAAGGCCGACACTCTCAAAGTGCACAACGGCGACAGCTTGGCGTACCTTCGCCAACCCGGCACACCGCACCATGTTGTTTTCATCGATCCGCCGTTTCGCCAAGGTTTATTGAATGAGGTGGTGACCCTGCTTGAACAAAACGGTTGGTTGGCCGACGATGCGATGATCTATATTGAAACAGAGAAAGAGTTGGTGCTCGATTGCATTCCGGCCCATTGGCACCTGCACCGCGAAAAGGTGGCCGGTCAAGTGTGTTACCGTCTGTATGAGCGACAGCACACCGAGAACTAACAAGCAGAGAACAAAAGGACGAGATCGATGCCTCTATTTATTCTGGCCGGAAAAGCCCTATTTAGCCTAGTGTGGTTGGTGCTGGTGTGGAACCTCATCGCCCCCTTCCCAGGCAACACCGCTTATGCCCTGTACGCGATGTTTGCCTTTATGCTGATCATGCACGGGATCCAATCTGCGATTTTTATTCGCGCGTTCGCTAAGCCCTACAACCTCAGCGCTTGGGAGAAGTGGTCTTTTCTCTTTTTTGGCGTGTTTGCCTTACTGCATATTCGTCAAAAATACATGCAAAACTCCTGATAGCGTTTTCAGATACCATCTTCTGTAACGACACACGCCGCCCATTGGGCGGCGTGTGTCGTTACAGCGAAGTCGTCTTTATGCTGAGCGTGAGTTACCCCAGATAGCCTTTAACACCATCTAAGAACATCTGAGTTGAAATCATGATCAGCAACAGCCCCATCAGGCGTTCAACGGCTTTCAAACCGCGCTCACCCAAAATTCGGTGGAAGAAGTTATAGAACATCAAGATAAAGAAGGTCGCGCCCCAAGCGAGCATCACCGCTCCCGACAGTTGCAGTAGTTTGTCAGGGTGCTGACTAGAGAGCAGCAAAATCGCCGCGATCACCGATGGGCCAGCAATCATAGGGATGGCCATCGGGACAATAAACGGCTCTTCCCCAGCCGCCAAGCCAGTAATGCTACCCGCACTAGGGAAGATCATCTTGATTGCGATGATAAAGAGGATAATACCGCCGGAGATACTCAAGGTTTCAGGCTGCACGTGAAGGAAGTTCATGATGCCCTTACCGGCAAACAGGAACAGCAGCAAAATCGCTAACGCGAACAGCAATTCACGAATCAGGACGCGACGACGACGTTTCGGCTCTAAGTGCTTAAGAATCGACAATACAATCGGCAAATTGCCCAGCGGATCCATGATCAAAAACAGCATGGTCGCGGCAGATAAAATGTCCATGACTCACCTCCAAATAAAAAGTCGGCGAAGTATAACAATGTCGCGATCAAATTGGCAGTAAAGCGGTAACCTCAATGTTACAGCCCGTTGACGCTAGAGGATCATCGCCGCAGTAATCAGAGAATGAGCCAAAATATAACTGCCCGAAATCAGGTAACGCCCCCCTTTCACTGGATGACGATAATCATGCAGGGCAAGCAGCGCCGCGGAGACCGTCAGCACGAGCGTCCCAACAAAACCCAGCGCTGAGGAGAGCGAGTGCTGAGACAACCACACTTCACCCGCCGCCCAGTTGAGCTGCAATAACACGCTGCCCATGACAACAACCGGGAAAATCAGTTGGTCCAATTTCGGTAACAAAAGGAAGAAGGAAACAATCCCGATAGCAAGCAGCATGGCCGGTAACCACCACACCATCTCTCCCGAGAGCTGTAACCAAAATGATGTGCTATAGCAAAGTTGGGCGGCAATAAACGCAGCAAAACACCACTTTGGCCACCGGCCGAGCAAATAGAGACTATCTGCCGCGACGGAAACCAGAAGGCCCAACGTAATCCATCCAGCAATGACTGGCGTAGCGCCGCCATCACTCCATAATAAGACGACCAACATCAACAACGACATTGTTTTAAACAATGCCGCTTGTCTAGGGTTATTGCTTTCATCGGCAGAGATACTAATAAAGCTCGATAATGCGACCGACAGCCAGCTCCACATGTGTTCACCTCTTTTAAACTGAGGTGCCAGTGTAGGCGGGGGATAGCGGATGTCCAGATCGCGCCATCAAAACTTCGATCTTGATTAGGCTTCTCAACGATTTTCTCTGCAAGGCGCTCAAGCTTGACGCAACCAAGCAATGCCAAACGCCAGCTTGTAGGAACAATCTGAAAAATAGACGAACTCAGCCCCTATTGAGTGATGTAACAATGAAACGATCATTTCCAAGCAAAAACCAAGAGATCAGAGAAGAGAAACAGGAATAAACCCAACTATATTAATAACTTAAACGAAAATCTTGGAGTACAAAAAACCGTCTTTACAAATTATCTCTTTTATAGACTGTGCGCTGCCACCCTTCACCCTCTCATTCACGACAAAAAATGATAATCATAACGACAAAACTACGACTTTAACCAAAATAATTCCACCAGCCAAAAATAAGCCCCATAAAACACAAAAACTAGAAAAACAGAACAAACACACAAGTATAAAATCATTAAAATACAACAACTTAAAATGCAAAGTCACACACGAGAACAAATAAAAGCCAACACAAAAAACAAACATTCAACGGATAAAAACAGGCAAAAATCAGCAGTTTTAACAGAAAATTAACGGCACTTTCTCTCTATAGGGATAAAATAACTTGATAAACCCCCAAAACTATTGCTATTCTAAAAGGCATAGAGTTAAGCATCACTATTAAGGAGCAGTGTTATGATTACTTCTTCACAAAAACAAGGACTTGTAATGATCGCGGTTGTTGTTGGCCTAATGACACTGCCGATGTTGTACTAGTCTGAATTGTAAAAAACAAAAAGGGACGCCGTAGCGTCCCTTTTTTGTTTTTGCCTGTTTTACCACCTATCTATGGCGACCTTATCGACACCTGCGCTGTTTATCCGCAAATCACAAAACATCGATTAATGGCCTTTTAACCAAGGTGCTTAGTTAAAACATCCCAATGTGCATAATAGAAGAACAGCGCCGCTAAGGTCGCCATGGTCATCAGCACAATCGCCGTTCGCCAAATAAAACGACTGCTTCGCGGGATCAGTTCTTTTTCACACTCATCACACGTGTTGAGAAAACTCGCTGGGTCTTCAAGCTGGTAATCGTATTCGTGTACCACTTTGTTCCGAATCGTCGCGATATAACGCAGCTTGCCAATCACATCATGAGGTAAACGCTCTTCGCAACTTGTAACAAGCTGATGCAAGCCTTTCCCCTCTGCGTGATATTGTGTCCGAAGGAGCTTCTCGATTTTACGAGTTCTCGTAATGACACTCTCAATATCAGACATAATTTCCCTCCGTCTCCGTTAGTTTAGGGAGAATTCAATCAATGCGCTATCCAGTTTTGGCAAATTTTTCACAGTTTCGAGTAAATTTGTGTAAAGGAATCAACAAGTAACTAACATGAACGGACACGGCATCACCGCCTGTGATATCACTCGAGAAATGTGAGAAATCCACTGAAACGTCACTAAGATATGTGGGCTGGATCTGACATCCCCGCCTGAAGCGGATTACACTAACGCGGTACTTCTGAGGAGCCTGTTGTATGCCTATTACTCTGTTTGTCGCGATTGTGCTGTTTGTGCTGATCAGCGGCGCACTGTTTGTTCGCTTTTATCGCCAACACATGCAAGGCGAAGGCTCGCAGGAGCAGAGCGCGCAGGTCACGATACTCGATAAACAGAGTGTGCCGGTTGAGCATGCCGCCCCCGGCGAAGATGATTTGGAATACTGGATTTATGTGCAAAAAGGTCGGCTTGGGCCTAAGCGAGAATTTCAAGTCGGCGTCCACTACTACCATGCACTAAACCCAGGGGACAAAGGCACCCTGACCTATCAGGGCGACACCTTTCTTCACTTCGCACGCCAGCGTTAGGGGAGTAGCCAGCGCGTTTTACTCGATAGAGAAAGGCAATGACTCATGAGCAGTGCGCCCGCGCCGCTGAGCAATATCCACAATGGGATCACCCAGGCAGGATGGCCTTGATACCAACCGTACTCTTTCATTGGCCACAAAAAAATAGGGTGCAACAAGTAGATCCCCAAACTGTGCTTGCTCACCACGCCTACCCCTTTTGCCACCTGCGGTGATAAGCGTTCTCCCAGCCCTCGACACAGCATGAACACCATACTGGCAGCCAACACCACATTGAGGGTTTTATAGGAGAGCCAGCGACCGACCGTGTATTCGCCCGACGCAACACTGTACGTCACCACCATGTGCACCGTCACCCACAAGGCCACACCACCAAGCAGCATGCTCACCCCTAACAAGGTTCGGTTGAGCGGTACTCTTTGATAGAGCAAGTAGCCAAGAGGTAAGTACCCACTATAGAGCCAAAGCTCGTTGCTCCATGGCCCATCAATTCGAAATAGATATAAGGTCGTGGTAAGCAGCCAGATGGCGACATACGCCCACAACGCGCCATCGCCATACTGCTTCACCACATACTGAAAAACAGGAATGACAAAATAGAGCGGAATAAAGTAATAGAAGAAGCCAAGGTGATAGTAAGTTTCATGCTGGGCGCTACCTAGCAAGACCGCTTTGACCGTCTGAGCATCAAAACCTTGCGCGCTCCACCCTGAAAGATAGGCATAAAAAATCGACCATACGACAAACGGAATCAGCACCTTACCCAAACGGCGCTGAACGTAATAGCGCAAATCAAACGGGCGAGTATCGCTCAGCATCAAGGCGCCACTGATCAAAATGAACACAGGAACGGCCCAGCGCGTCACGCCGTTGAGTGCCACCGCTGTCCACCATTGCTCAAAAGGGATAACGCCCAATTCGTGCCGGTAAGGAGCGAGCACATGAATGGCAATCACAGCGACAGCCGCAACACAGCGAAGCAAATCAAAAAAGAGGACTCGTTGGCGCATAGGATGGATCTCTTGTCTGGGATCTCTCGACTATAACAAGAAAAGCGCTGACAAAAGGGAAAACTTCGTCAGCGCTTTGTGAAGACTCCTACCAAGCGATTAAGCAATGGCGGGCTGTTTCACTTTCGGTAGTTTCAAAGAGATCAGCGTCGTTAGAGCCAAAAACGCAAACGACACCCACAAGCAGGCCGCCAAGCCCGCCACCTGAAATACCCAGCCAGAAAGAATGGTGCCGATCAAACGCCCCATCGCATTGGCCATATAGTAGAAGCCCACATCCAATGAGACACCATCGCCCTTGGCATAACTGACAATCAGGTAAGAGTGCAGTGACGAGTTGACCGCGAATATCGCGCCAAACACCATTAAGCCACCAACAATCACCCATTCCGGCTGCCAATCGATCTGCACGGCATAGGCGATAGCCGCTGTCACGATGGCTAATGCCCCGGCCCAGACTAATGCCGCATGACCATCAGGCACGCGACCCTGCGCTTTGCCGGTGATCTTCGGCGCCAAGCCTTGCACTATGCCGTAAGCGATGGTCCAGGCAGCGAGAAATCCCCCTACCCACAAATGCTGCCAACCAAAAACAGAACCTAGGTAGATAGGTAAGGCGACCACAAACCACACATCACGAGCGCCAAACAAGAATAGGCGCGCTGCCGAGAGGATGTTGATGGGCTCAGATTTAGAGAAAATCTGCGTAAACTTGGGTTTGTTTTTGGCTTTGCCCATACCACTGTCTAAGCTCAGCACACTGCCAATAAAGACCAAGGTCAGCACGCCGGCCATCAGCAATACTGCAGACTTAAAGCCCACCAGCGAAAGCAGTAAACCACCAATAAAAAAGCCCGCCCCTTTAAGGGCATTTTTGGAGCCGGTTAAAATCGCGACCCATTTATACAGCGCACCTTGCTGCTCATCCGGCACTAACGTTTTGATCGAACTTTTCGCGCTCATCTTGTTCAGATCTTTGGCAATGCCCGATAACGCCTGCGCCGCCATCACCCAAGGGATGGTCAGCCAAACGTTCGGCACCGCCAACATTAATAACGCGCCGATTTGCAGCGCCAGCCCTAGATTCATGGTCTTGTTGAGGCCCAAACGCGCACCGAGCCAGCCGCCGACCAAGTTGGTGACAACGCCAAAGAACTCGTAAAACAAGAACAATGAGGCAATTTCGAGCGTGCTGTAGCCCAGATCATGAAAGTAAAGCACCACCAACATACGCAGGGCGCCATCGGTGATGGTGAAGTTCCAGTAATTAAACGTGACCAACATGTATTGGCGGACGCTTTTGCTCAGGTTAGCAAACATAATTCACCTATCGCGATGTTTGAGCGCTTTTGGGTTGCCATAGTCCAAAAGCGCTCTTCGGTTGTTAGCCAGCGACTGTTAGCCAGCTACGGATTGAATGTAATCCACTTGCACAGGCTTAGTGAATGCGCCCGGGCGCAGCGCCTGCACTTCTTTAATGATGGTCTCTAATGGCCAGCTTTTTTCCAGCAACAGATGGGCCGCGAATAGGCCGGTACGACCCGAACCGCCCATGCAGTGCATCGCTACTTTGCCGCCATTATCGACAATACGGTGCAGCGTTGGGCTAGCGAGTTGCCACTTAGCCGCAAATTCACTGCCAGGGGCGCAGTCGTCTTCTATTTCAATTTGGAACCACTGCATACCGAGCGCTTGGGTTTTTTCGCCCAACGCCGCGACATCTTTACTGGCTAATTCCGCATCGTCGAGCGCAGTGACGATCGCTTCAACACCTTGTGCTTTGAGCTGTTCGAGCGAGGCATCAAGATCTGCGTCTTTGGTGCCTGGACACGGCGTCAGCACCAACGCACCTTGTTCTAAATCCAGTTGCCATGTTGGGTGTGTCATGATCAATCCTCCTTATGCCAAACCGACTTTGCGTACCAACTCAGCAGTGCGAGTGGCGTAACCCATTTCATTGTCATACCAAGCGTAGATTTTGACCATGCGGCCACCAACGACCATAGTCGAGAGTGCATCTACGATGGTTGAGCGTTGGTCACCCTTGTAGTCGATTGAGACCAGTGGACGCTCTTCAAAGCCCAAAATGCCTTGTAATTCGCCTTGTGACGCTTCTTTAAGGAGCGCATTCACTTCTTCTGCGGTGGTCTCTCGGCTCACATCGAAAATAATGTCGGTGAGCGAGGCGTTAGCCAGTGGCACACGTACGGCGTGACCGTTAATCTTGCCTTCTAACTCTGGGAAGATTTCGACGATCGCTTTTGCTGAGCCGGTAGTGGTTGGGATTAGGCTCATCCCACACGCGCGCGCGCGGCGTAAATCTTTATGCGGCGCATCCAAGATGGTTTGCGTGTTGGTCAAATCATGAATGGTCGTGAACGAAGATTGCTCAATACCCAGTTTTTCATGAATGACTTTCACCACGGGGGCAATACAGTTGGTGGTACATGACGCTGCCGTCACAATTTGATGGACCTCAGGGTCGAAAATATGATCGTTCACGCCCACCACGATGTTCGCTACACCCTCTTCTTTGACAGGTGCAGAGACCACAACACGCTTCACGCCTTGCGCAAGGTATTGGTTCAAAAATGACGTTTTGCGATGCACGCCCGTTGATTCAATCACGACATCACATCCTGACCAATCAACGGCATCGATGTCGCGCGATTGAGTGGTCTTAATACGCTGACCCTTGATGATCATGCTATCGCCCTCAACGCCCACTTCATGATGCCAACGGCCTTGCACGGAGTCGAACTCTAGCAAGTGCGCTAACGTCGCAGTATCGCCCGCCACATCGTTGATTTGAACAAATTCTAGCTCATCCCAATCAAACGCAGCGCGCAGCGCCAAACGGCCGATACGACCAAATCCGTTAATCCCTACTTTAATTGTCATGTTGCACTCTCTCTCAATTGGCAATCTGTTTCATCATTCATTTGGACCGCTACACACAGCACACAGGGCGAGCCTGAATCGCGTGTAACCTTTGTTGATCTTGTTGGTACTGCGTCTTTAAGCAGTTTGAAGCCACCAGATCATCGATCAATTTGTTCATCCATCCCGGCAAATCAGCGGCCAGTCGATAAAAGACCCACTGGCCCTGACGTACATCGACCAAAATGCCGTTTGAGCGTAGCAACGCAAGATGACGAGAAATTTTCGGTTGGCTCTCTTGCAGCGCCTCGGTTAACTCACCGACACACAAACACTCTTCGCGCACGATCAGCATTAAGCAACGAACGCGAGTCTCGTCCGACAACAACTTGAAGAATTGGTGAGGTAACATTGTCTACATTCTCATATATGGATATGCGAATATATTTATCTATCAGGAGAAGAAGATCAAGAGGGAGAGTGGCGATGTCATAAAAGTTTCAAACAAGGTCGCGCGCAGTAAATGGACGCGCCTGGCACTAGGCGCCTGACATTAGGCGCTTTACACTAGACGGTTAACGTCTTGGCTCCAGCGCTGCGCTTCGTTGATACGCGGCATGACGTCATCCACGCTGAGGTTGAGTTTTTTACACACTTGCTGCATACCGTGCCAGTCGCAGCGTTCGTAGCACTCTTCGAGCTGCAATAAGTCGCCGTAAGGGCCTTGGCGCTCCAATAGGGCCAATTTAATCGCACGATTGAGTGGCAACTGCCCCACCAGATCCTCAAGCGGTAAGTCAAGCAGCGCATCCAAAACTGAGAATAAACCAATTAAGAAGGCTTGATCGCGATAAGGCTGGAACGGGTTGTCATACGACATCAGTAAGCAGAATTGTGCGCGCTGCAACGACAAGTTATACAGCTCTGCGGGTTTGTTGGTCGAAATGTATGAAGCCACCGCCAACGAGACAAAGACACGCAGCTTATCCTCACCGAGGTAAACCAAGGCTTGGCGAAATGAAGAGATGGTGACCGAAAGCCGCTCCGACATGGTATTGACGAACCGCAGCAATTGATAAGACAACGCGATGTCTTTCGCGACGATCGCTTCGACCTTGTCAAAATCAACACGAGGCTGGCACACCTCTTTGAGCAGCTCCATTGCAATCAAGTGTTCCGGTGTGACGTATTTCTGCCGGGAGAGAATCGGCTTACTGAAAAAGTAGCCTTGAAACAAGCTAAAACCTGCCGAGCGCGCGGCGACGTATTCCGCCTCTGTCTCTACTTTTTCTGCTAAATATTGCCGTTTAATACCACGATTTTTTTGTTCTTTGACGATTTGACACGCCGCCTCCAAACCCAATGCCAACACATCCAACTTGATGATCTGCACATACGGCAAAAAGCGTTTCCACTGTGGGGTATAAACAAAATCATCCAGTGCGATCACATACCCTTGGCGGCTAAGATCTTTAATGGCATCAAACAGCTCATCGGTTGGCTCGCAGGTTTCCAGCACTTCGACCACAATCTGCTCTTTGGGCAGCGATTCGGGCAAACGGCGGATGAGACTCTGGTAAGGGAAATTGATAAAGCAGCGCGACTTCGCAAGCGACGGGTTGGTGCCGAGCGAGAGGAAGTTCTCCACAATCAAGCGATAAGTCGCTCGATTGGAGTTAATGTGCGCCGGATACGCGTTGTTTTCTCCATCACGAAACAACAACTCGTAACCGACGGTTTGTCTTTTAGCGTTAAAAATTGGCTGGCGGGCCACATACGTGTCACGCATGACTACGACCTAACGGGTGTCCATTATGCTTTGGCAGTGGCCAATAATGCCCCACAACCGACAAACATGGAACCAAATAGCTTATTGATTTTACTCATAACATGACCGGAACGAATAAATTTTCCCATTTGAGCTGCCAAACTGGTGTATCCCAGCATCACGACAGAATCGATCACTACTGTCGTCGCCCCCAACACCAACAGCTGAGTCAGCTGATCGCCCTTAGGATCGATAAACTGAGGAAACAAAGCGACCAAAAACACGATAGATTTAGGATTGGTGAGATTAATCAAAGTGGCATTGCGAAGCAGCTGGCCACTGGTCAGTGCCGCGCTGACCTCGGCAGTGGCAAGCGTTGATTTATCACGCCATTTTTGAATGCCTAGCCACACCAGATATACCACACCAACCCATTTGATGATGCTAAACGCCAGAGCAGACTGAGCGACAATCGCACCAATGCCCGCCCCAACTAAGGTGATATGGATGGCGAGGCCAAGCTGCAAGCCCGCAATGGCCGCAAGTGACTTACGCGTGCCATAGCTAAGACCATTACTGATCGAGTTCACTGTGCCTGAGCCAGGGGCTAAGCTAAACACAATCGCCGTCAGCACATAAGCCAACCATAAGTGCATATCCATTTTGTTTTCCTCTCGACTAACGTGCGTTTGCCCAACATAATTGAGTTTCTACTTTGGTGCAGCAATAGGTCTCCATACCATGAATCCTTCTCCTTCACCCATCAGACCTCGTTATACTCAAGAGACAAATTTTGAGCAAGCGATCCATGCCGATATTGCGCAATTATGGCAGAGCCGCCAAGAAGGCTACCTGGCCATGCGCGATAAAAAGAAGCTCTATTGGGCCGCATTGACGTCAGAGCATCACAACAAAGCCGTGGTGGTGGTGAATGGTCGCATTGAGTGCGCAATCAAATACCAAGAGCTGTTTTACGATCTCTATCAGCAAGGCTTTGATGTTTACTCTTACGATCACCGCGGGCAGGGGTTGTCAGACCGGTTAATCGATGACACTGAGATGGGCTTCGTGCAGGAGTTTGACGACTACGTCCTTGATTTGGATAGAATGGTGACGCACTTTAACTTAGAGCGTTATAACGAGCGCTTTATTCTCGGCCACTCAATGGGTGGCAATGTGGTGACACGTTACTTACAGACCCAAGGTATTGAGAACAAAGAGGCCTTTTTCCACGCCGCCGCGCTGAGCGCGCCGATGTTTGGCGTCAATATTGCGCCCTACCTCAAGCCTTTCGCGCCCATGATTGGCCAGTTCCTCACCGCCGTCTACCCCACTCCTAGATTTGCCCCCGGCCAAGTGGCGTATTATCCCAAACCGTTTGAGGGCAACTTTCTCAGCCAAAGTGAGGCGCGCTACCAGTGGTTTCGTAATCTCTACGATGAGATGCCACAACTGAGAATTGGCGGCGCCAGCACCCGCTGGGTCTGGCAGAGTTTAATGGCGTGCAAACAGTGTTTGTTGATGACCCGCCACCTGAAAACTCCGCTGCTGATTTTGCAGGCGGGTGACGATCAGATTGTCGCCAACGACGCGCAAACTCAGCTCGCTCGTAAACTCATCAAAACCAACCCTCGCAGCAAACTGGTGACCATTGACGGAGCGCGCCATGAACTGCTGTTTGAACGCGACGAATACCGCAACCGCACCCTAGATGAGATTTTGGCCTTCTTTGACCAACATGGCAGCGTGTAAGCTCGCAATGCGCTCTCTCAGAAACAGGTCAATGGGCAGTGTGAAAACAGGAAAAGGGCAACAGAGAAAATTACCCTCTTTTTCTTGCCATGCATGACGTAGAATAACCACTCTTGCCCATTGGCCAACAACATGTTGGCCCTCCTATATGGCACACGGCAACCAATCATTAAGAGGGTGATATGACCGACACACGTACCGACACGCCTTTTCGCATTGTCGCTTCTGATCTCGATGGCACGCTACTGGCACCCAACCACCAGCTGAGCGCGTTCTCCAAACAAACATTGAAGGACCTACACGCCAAAGGTTACACCTTTATCTTCGCCACTGGACGCCACCATGTTGATGTCGCGGGCATTCGTGAAATTGCTGGCATCCCAGCGTACATGATCACCTCAAATGGCGCGCGTGTTCACGATCAGCATGATCAGTTGATGTACAGCAAAAATATTCCCAGTGATCAGGTGCAAGCCGTGATCGATGTGATCAAGCAAGATCCCAACCTCTTTATCCACATGTACCGTAATGAGGAGTGGTTGCTTGATCGCGACGACGAAGAGTTGGCCAAGTTCCACAGTGAATCCGGCTTTGGTTATCAACGTTTTAGCGCCAATGCCGCGCCAACCGAGGGCATTGCCAAGATTTTCTGTACCCACCCAGAGAAAGATCATGACCGCTTGGTGGAATTTGAAACCCAACTTCGCGCCAAATTCGGCGATAGCCTAAGTATTGCTTTCTCCACCCCTTGGTGTCTGGAAGTGATGGCAGCAGAAGTATCAAAAGGCGAAGCGCTGAAAGTGGTGGCCGAGTCACTTAACCTGACACTCGACAACTGCATCGCCTTTGGTGATGGCATGAACGACGTGGAAATGCTCTCAATGGCAGGCAAGGGATTGCTCATGGCGACCTCTCACCAGAAAGTGAAAAACGCGCTGCCTAATAACGAAGTGATCGGCAGCAACGCAGACGATGCCGTCGCGCATTACTTGCACGACCACCTATTTTAAGCGCTCCCGTCAGCCCGAGACTCTCGGGCTAAAATAGCCTGCCATTGAGATTCCGTGACCGGCATGATCGACAAGCGATTGCCCTTTTTCACTAGGGGCATCGCTTCCAGCTCAGGCATGGCTTTCATCGTCGCAAGCGAAATTAAGCGATCGGTTTTGCGCACAAATTCAATATCGACCATAAACCAGCGCGGATTGTCTGGGCTCGATTTCGCATCAAAATAGTCGCTTTGTGGGTCGTGAGCAAAGTGATCGGGGTACGCCTCTTTGACGACCTTCGCAATCCCCGCAACGCCGACTTTCTTACACGAGCTGTGGTAAATCATCACCAAATCGCCCAGCTTCACCTCATCACGCATCATATTTCGCGCTTGATAATTGCGAACACCTTCCCAACACGACACCTTTTGTGTACGAAGAGTGTCAATAGAGAAGGTGTCTGGTTCAGTTTTAAATAACCAATATGCCATAATAAAATCCATTACGTTTACGCTAAGGAAGATATAGCATGAAGGCGCTTCGAAACCCAGTCGCTCTATCCATCATATTGTTGTTACAAGCGTGCAGTTCTCAGCCATCACCCAGCAGTGTACAACCTGCGCATGTGACGCTCGATAGCGAAACGCCCACACCTACCCAAACCTTCATGCTACGCGGTGAAGTGGTGCTCGGCCACGAAGTACGCAGCCTCACCCCTTGCGGCAGCAATCAGCAGTACTGGCTGGATCTCTCCAATGACCGATTTGCCCAAGGCATGAAACTGGTGCGCTCACCGTACAGCCCTTTGTATGGTGAAATCGTCGGTCACCTAGAGCCCACAGGGCAACAAGGGTTTGCGGCCAATTACGCCGCCAAGTTTGTGGTTGAGAGCATTAACCTTCTTAGCGCTGAAAATCCTAAACGCTGTCAACAAGCGCTAAAACCGACCCGGGCGTTTGGTAATGAGCCGTCTTGGTCTGCCCATTTTGAGTCAGACCAATTGGTCTTTCAGCGCATGGGGTTTGAAGCGCAATCCTTCACCGTCGAGCGCAAGCGTCTTGAACAAACCCGTCGCCGTTACAGTTGGCAAGATGGCTCACTCGAACTCAATCAACGCAGTTGCGTCGATGGCATGAGTGACAGCCTGTATGGTTGGACCTCCACCCTAACGATCGGTGATAAGCAGTATCAAGGCTGCGCCACGCTTGCTAACCAAGACAACACCCAACACTGGGTTGATGACTATCACGCGGCCTCGACCAAAGCACAGCACTTCACCGTGACCATGGCACTCAACCCTGACCATACCGCCATGACGACCTACGCCTATAACAATGGTGATGGCGATTCGGTGGAACACGGCTTTTGGCAGCAGATTAATCCTGATCAGGTGCAAGTGGTGATGACTCACCTTCAGCAGCAACCGTTGCTCTCAGAGCGTATCTTTACTCGTGATGGTCATCAGTTGAATGCGAAGAAAGAGCGTGTTGGCGACGTAATTTATGTCATTAATGATGGTGGGCTAACGTTATACAAAGCCAAGGTGGCGTTGACGCAAACGGGCGCGCAGTCCGCTGCGGCGGCCTCTAGCCTCACCCGCCTACCGCAAGGCGATGATATTCCTTCTTCAGCCCAGTTTGATGCACAGGTCGATAAAGCACTTCGCGACTATTTCTCCATGCACAATACCGATCCAAACGGGACAAAATACCGCTGGCTGACCTATGATCTCAATGGTGATGGTCAACCGGAACTTCTGGCACAACTGGACTGGTGTGGCTCTGGCGGCTGTACACTGCTGATTTTTGAACAGCACCAACAAGCGTGGCGATTCAACAGTAAAATCACCTTAGTGCAAACCCCATTTAACCTCGGCACTCAGGCCCATGGTCAATGGCAAGATTTGGTGATGTTCGTCAGTGGCGGCGGTGCCGTACCTAATCAACACGTGTTGCGTCACAATGGCATCAGCTACCCGCTTAACCCCAGCGTTGAACCTGTCGCCAATTACGATGAGCTCAGCCCAGTGCAGCTTTTCTCCGATGGGGTCACGCCACATCAAGAAGGGCTAATACTAAAATGAGTAGTACCCCTTGCCCGCGATGTAAACTGCGACATCAATGTGTGTGCGTTCGTCAACCACACGTTGAATTAAACGCCCACATCGCCCTGCTGACGCACCCAAACGAGCAGCAGCGCGATACCAATACCGGAGGGCTGCTCAGTCACACTCTGTCAACGTGTAGCGTGCATACGTGGCAACGAACCTCACCTTGCGATACCTTGCTAACCCTGATGCAAAACCCACGCTATCGGCCGTTTTTGCTTTACCCAGGTGAGCAAAGCCTAACGCCTCAGCAAGCGAGCGCCGACGCTGATACACACTGTGCAACGCCACTGTTTATTGTGCTGGATGGCACGTGGCAAGAAGCGCGCAAAATGCTCAATAAGAGTGCGTGGCTCGCTTCACTGTCTTGTGTGCAGCTCTCGCCTCAAGCCGCTTCTCTCTACGACTTGCGACGCAATCAAGCGAAGGGGCACCTGTGCACCTATGAGGTGGGCGCTGAGATCGTGCACGCGTTAGGTGCCCCCCAAGAGGCAACGCGCATGAGAGAGTTTTTCAGCTATTACTTAGCGGCCTTTCAAGCGGATAAAAGTGGCCATGCATTGCGCACTTGAGCACTTGAGCACTTGAGCACTGAAACAACAGTGACACTAATCGGTCAGTAACAGCAAATCCGACAATTGGTTAATTTCTACATCAGGCAGCACCCGCGCATGTCGAGCCTGTCTTGGGCTGATAGCGGTATCATTAAACCAGCACGCTTGAAAACCACTGGCTTTTGCCCCTTGCACATCGCTATTGAGATGATCGCCGACATGAAGAATGCTACCGGCATCCAGCGCCAAATGCTGCGCCGCTTTGCGAAACATTTCGCCATGCGGTTTTGCGTAGCCATCCGGCCCCGCTTTGAGCGTCAGGGTGAAATACGCCGCTAAACCGATTCGTTCGACATCAACGTTACCATTGGTGATGGCCACCAGCGGCATCTGCGCTGCTAGCCGAGTTAACACACGATGGGTCTCTTCTGGCACACTAAAGTCACTGCGCAGTCTCAGCACTTCCTCAATCGCGCTCGAAGCAGCGCTGTGCGCTTGTTGCTCGTCATAACCTAGTCTCACCAAGCCACTCTCTATCTGCTGAAAGCGCCACTTGGTGACATCATTAGGCAACCAAGGATCGCGCTCTGCCAAGCGTCGCTTGTGGCTCTGCCACCAGCTCAGTGGCACCGTCGCGCTGGCGGGGTGGTGATGGTGTAGCCACTCGACCATACGCGCTTCTAAGGTACGAATGATCGGCCAATTGTCATACAGGGTGTCATCAAGATCGAACGTCATCGCCTTGATGGGTTTGAGATGGCGATAAAATTTCACTCATCCTCCTCTTTTTTCGGCCTGCCCTTTTTTCGCGCTCTTGGGTGTGCTTGGTCATAGACCTGCGCCAAGTGCTGAAAATCGAGGTGCGTATAGATTTGGGTGGTGGAAATGTTTTCGTGTCCCAAGAGCTCCTGCACGGCACGCAAATTGTTGCTCGACTCCAGCACATGCGTCGCAAACGAGTGACGCAATTTATGCGGACTGACATGACTGGCAATGGCCTGCTTCTGCCCCCACTCCGCCATGCGTTTTTGTACGCTGCGATGAGAAATTCGACCACCCAGCTTAGAGACAAATAACCCAGGCTCATCGGGATGCGCTAAATGTCCGCGCACTTTGAGCCATTTCGCCACCCAATCGGCAGCCATGCCCGAAAACGGCACTTTTCGCTCTTTGTCTCCCTTACCGACGACGCGAATTTCACCGTCCGAAAGACCCACGTCTTTGACATTCACGGCGATCATTTCAGCCAAACGTAAGCCAGCACCATACATCAGCTCCATCATGGCGCGATCGCGTATCGCCAACGGATCATCTTCATTGACTTCAAGCAGCTGCCCCACTTCATCGACATCAAGGTTCTTAGGCAGTGGCCGCTGTTTGCGCGGCGCAGAGACGCCTTTGGCTGGATTCGCCGCAAGATCACCTCTCAGCACTAAAAAGTCAAAAAAGCTACGCAAACAAGAAAGACGTGTCGCAATACTGCTTCCTTTCATTCCTTCACGCATTGCTTTACCGGCCACCTGTCTAACCCAACCCGCGTCCACTTGGGTCCACTTTTTTATACCCAAACTCGCTAGGTGCGCAGCCATGGTTTCCAGTTGCTGTTTGTAGTTGCGTTGAGTATGCAAACTCAGCCCTTTTTCACTTCTTAAATAATCGTAGAAGCGTAGTAAGGGCTGCTGCAAACCATTAGGCAGAGGTGGTGGAGCGTCGCTCATTATCTTGCGCCTGCCAAGGCAGGGTATCAATCAGGTGAGAAAGGACGAGCGCCAGATGGCGCAAAAAGAGAGTATCCATGTGTGGCTGAAAATGGCCACCGTCGGAGCTGGAAAAGGCCAAGATACCTTGGAGGGAGGTCTTATTCAGTGGCATCACCACGTAAGATCCCATTTCCGGCGCTGGGCTATGCGGCCCAAACAAAAGTTCACGATCGCACGAACGCATACGGCCAAGATAGGCACTCTTACCATTCAGGTGGTTGGTGGCAAAGCGTTGATAGCTCTCTTTGCTCAGGCGATACTTATCCTGTCCGCCCTGCACACCCACCAAACGAATATACGCCACTAAGCCCAGAGATATCGCCATGTCTTCGATCGATTTGAGCACCGAGCTTAAGCTATCGCTGCGCAGAATATGCTCTTGCAGCTCCATAAATTCATGGAAAGTACGATCGTTATTTTTCGCCAGCGACATCAATGTCGTGATCTCTTCTTCAAGCTCTTCAATACGCTGACGTTGGCGGTTCAGCTGAACGTGGACGAGAGAGACAGCGCCTTGCTCTTGGTGAGGCAAAGCCAATCTGTCCACCAGCGCTTGACGCTGGGCGAAAAAATCCGGGTTGTCACTGAGGTACTCGGCAACCACTTCCGCGGTCAGTGCGTCCGCTTCAATTTGAGACACAATTCATCCCTTTACTTGTTATCTATCGAGGTGTGGATTGAGCTAGCAGCTCAGCTGGCCGTCAAACACATGTGTGGCTGGGCCTGTCATGTAAAGCGGTTTACCTGGCCCCTTCCAGCGAATGTTGAGCTCGCCACCGGGCAGAGAGACTTTGACATTCTCATCCAATAAGCCTTGGACGATACCGACGGCCACCGCGCCACATGCGCCACTGCCGCACGCCTGCGTTTCCCCAGCGCCACGCTCGTACACACGTAGGTTGATCGCTTGGCGATTAACCACTTGCATAAAGCCAGCGTTCACGCGTTCAGGAAAGCGCTCGTGCGACTCCAGCAGCGGGCCTAGATTATCCACATCTGCGGTTTGAACGTCATCGACAACCGTCACAACATGAGGGTTACCCATGCTCACCGCTCCACAAAATAGCGTTTTATCTGCGGCGCGTAAGATGTACGTTTTCTCGGTTTGCTTGGCTTTAAAAGGGATCTTGCTCGGCTCAAACTCTGGCACGCCCATGTTGACCGTCACTTGATCGTCCTCTTCAATATTGAGGACCATCTTACCTTTCTTGGTGCTGACACTGATGCTGTACTTGTTGGTCAAACCTTTCATGCGGACAAAACGCGCAAAGCAACGAGCGCCGTTACCGCACTGCTCAACCTCACTGCCATCGGCATTGAAAATTCGGTAGTGAAAATCGGTTTCTGGATCGTACGGCGCTTCGACCACCAACAGTTGGTCAAAGCCCACGCCAGTATGTCGATCCGCCAAACGGCGGATCAGATCCGGTGAGAAAAAGATGTTTTGGGTAATACAGTCAACGACCATAAAGTCGTTGCCTAAACCGTGCATCTTGGAAAAGTGAAAATGCATAACCCTTTCATTACTCCGGAAGAATATTTTCTAGCGCCCACAAACTGGACAGCTCTTCACGCTGGCGAACCAAATGCAGCTTATCACCATCAACCATCACTTCCGCCACACGAGCGCGAGTGTTGTAGTTGGATGACATCACAAAGCCATATGCACCGGCAGAACGCACCGCAAGCAGGTCGTTCTCTTTCAGCACCAAGGCGCGATCTTTACCTAAGAAATCACCGGTTTCACAGATAGGTCCGACCAAATCGTAGGTCACCGCTTCCCCTTCGCGAGGTTTCACTGGAACGATGTTTTGCCACGCTTGGTATAGCGCAGGGCGCATCAAATCGTTCATCGCCGCGTCAATAATGGCAAAGTTTTTGTGCTCCGTGTGCTTCAAAAACTCGACCTTGGTGAGCAAGACACCCGCGTTCGCGGCAATCGCACGACCTGGCTCAAAAATCAGCTCCAAATCTTGATGATTGTCCAAGCGACCAAGTAGCGCTTTGGCGTACTCCGAAGGCTGCGGTGGTAACTCATCACGGTAGACGACCCCTAAACCACCACCGACATCGAGGTGCGCAATGTTGATGCCTTGAGCTTTTAAGTCATCGATCAATGCCAGCAGGCGATCGGTCGCGTCGATAAATGGGTCGATGTGTGTCAGCTGTGAACCAATGTGACAATCGATACCTTTGATCTCCAGGTTGCTCAAGCTTTGCGCAAACTTGTAGACATCCGGAGCGCGTTCAAACGCAATACCAAACTTGTTGTCACGCAGACCTGTTGAAATGTAAGGGTGGGTATTCGCATCCACATCCGGGTTAATGCGCAGTGAAATAGGCGCTTTCACCCCCATCTCGGCGGCGACTTGGTTCAAGCGCTCAAGTTCCGGCTCAGACTCAACGTTAAAACACTTAATGCCAAGCTCAAGTGCGCGTTTCATCTCTTGTGCCGTTTTGCCCACACCAGAAAAGACCACCTTGCTCGGATCGCCACCGGCAGCAATCACGCGCTCCAATTCTCCACCAGAAACAATATCAAAACCCGATCCTAGACGCGCCAACGTATTCAATACCCCAAGGTTGGAGTTCGCTTTCACGGCGTAACATACTAGATGAGGGTGCTCACCCACCGATTTGTCGAAGGCATTCCAATGGCGCTCTAACGTCGCTCGAGAGTAGACATAAAGTGGCGTACCAAACTGCTCAGCCACATCACTAAGCGGTACGTTTTCGGCCCAGAGCTGGCCATCGTCCTGATAATTGAAGTAATCCAAAGTACTTTCCCTTAAATAGTCGTTTTAATTGCGATGAACACCGTTAATGGCGATGGACGCGTGGCGATTAGGAGGATTGCTCGTTCGTTTGCGTCTCTTCTGGCATGTACAAACCGCCCGTCTGACCACATCCTGCCAGACCTAACACTGAAAGAAGAAACAGAGCAAGGATTGATTTTTTCATGGGTTCTATCGTGATTATTTGTTCAATGCCCCCTATAATCGCACCACAACCAAGAAAAGCAATAGGATAGATAGGATGAACGAGACTGAATTTCATCAGTTGGTGGATGTTCAAATGCAAATCATTGAAGAAATGATTGATGACTCAGGCGCGGACATCGACTACGAGGTCACAGGTAACGTGATGACACTGGAATTTGACGATCGCAGCCAGATCATCATTAACCGACAAGAGCCGATGAAAGAAATCTGGCTCGCATCGAAATCCGGTGGTTTCCATTTCTCCTTGGTCGAGCAGCAGTGGATCTGCTCAAAAACTGGCAAAGAGTTGATCGCCATGGTCAAAGAAGAGTGTGAAAAGCACGCCAATGAAGAGATTGACTGGGTTTAACCCATTCAGAATCAAAAAAAGAGCACGCGGTGCTCTTTTTTTATCTCTTTACTTTGCGGGTTCAAGCATTCACAACTCGGCTTGGCTTGGAGTAGTTTGAGCCATCATTGCGATAAGGGACGATGTAAGAGTCGCCCTCTTCAGGATGCACGATTTGATAATACTGCGGCAAATTGAAGTTAATGAATTTAGACGCCAATTCGCTTTCGGTTTTGACGGACGAGTAGAAACCATTGACGCTCGCGATCATCTCATCTTTTTCACCGCTAAATTGGTGATACACCTCAACTTGGTTTGACTCATCCAGCACATAGATGTTGAAGCCTTTGTCTGTGTCTTCAAAGAAGAACTGAATC
Organism: Vibrio sp. R15-SG3-ISO1A; assembly: GCF_059833955.1. Classification (NCBI taxonomy): domain Bacteria; kingdom Pseudomonadati; phylum Pseudomonadota; class Gammaproteobacteria; order Vibrionales; family Vibrionaceae; genus Vibrio; species Vibrio sp. R15-SG3-ISO1A. Next base: position 8,387 of record NZ_JCBDGH010000019.1, on the reverse strand, counting down.
AAACCTTCACTGGCAAAACCATCAATGACCTCTGGCATTTGATAATCTTGCTCTTTATCGAGCATCAATAAGGGCGAGCCTTTCAGTTTGTTGGTTGAAATGCTGCGATAGAAATCGACTGAGTTTTCCAGCATTTGCACTGACACCCCACGGCGTTCAAAGAACAAGCCATAGGTCTGTTGACCAATCTTAAGCGCTTTGAAACGACGACGTTTTTCTTGCTCAACCGGCTTCAAACGCAAATCAATGCATTCGGCCAATAACTGGTAGACCATGTTGCGCATCACACCGCGCAAGTTCTTGCTGTAGCAGAACACATCCACCGACTCCGGTGGCAACGCATCTTGGTGCATCTTACCAAGTACCGTTTTGAGCGCATCCAACATAGCGGTCTCCCCTTTGAAGTGCAAGGTACGCACTTCATGCCATGAGTTGCGATAGACCAAGTCCACGCTACCCACAAGACAGGTTTGGTCAGGGCCAAAGCTAAAGATGTCTGTGCTCTTTTGATCCAACTTCAGCGCACGGCCGCTCAGCTCTGAGGTCGGGTCACTTTCAAAGTTGATGAACATGGCCAACTGGCTGATCTCACACGGACTCGCCAACGCCTGCATCGTAGGGCGACGCTTGCGCAGTGAGAAGGTATTGCGTAGATCACTGACCATTTGGTAGAACTTATCGATGTCCAACTCGGCATCACGAATCACAGAGTGCAAACGGGTGGATTCCGTGATCAAACCGTTAAAGAAGGACCAAGCCACCAATTTACTCAAGTATTCGTTGTGCTCAAGTGGCGCACGACCGATGATTTTTTCAGCCTCTAACGGCTGTTTATACAAGTACCATCCCGCTTTGTTCGTTCTACCCGGGCGTACCTCAATAAAGCTCAAATCAGGCTCATGCAGATCCGGAGAAATTTGCGGATTCAGCAGCGTCACCTTACCCGGCAACACCTCAAACGCAGCGTACAACTTACGCGCCAAGATGCTGATATCTTGCGGGCTAATCGCAGAGGTGATGTCGTTACGACGTGCAAATTGGATAAGGTTTCGGTAACTCTGCATCAAAGCATCTAACAAGGCGTGGTGTACCACTTTCACTTGCTCGACTTTCCAGTTGCGGCGATCATCCAATTCAGCGATCACGCTCGGTGACCAGTCCCATTTTTGGATCATGTCAGACAGCGCTTCACGGCGCCAAGCCACCGAACCTGCGCCAGGCTGGCGAGAGAGTTTTTCATGGGTTTTGAGATAGAAACAACGACGCACCAAATCCAAGCGGGTGTGATCACCGATACGCTCTAAATAGCGCGTCACTTTCTCAAGCATCAAATAGTACGCGTCCATCCCATAGAGATCGGGCTTGTGCGCGAAAAAACGGCGTTTGGTATCAAGGCTCAACAACTGGGTGTGCGGATACTCCCACGAGTACGCCTCAAGCAAAATCGCTTTCAATACCGATTTGTAGGGCGAATCGATGCTCTTATAGAGTTGCCATAGGTTTGAGCCAAAGTACTCTTCTGCCGGGATACGGTTCAATTTACCAAAATCAATCCACTCCGAGCAGTTAATAACATTCTGGCTGCAAAGATGCGTCACGTACTCGTCGTAACACTCTTCCATTTCTGGTGGCACGATTTGCCACAGCAGCCTTTGGCCAGCTAAACGTACCGCACTGCGATAAAACTCATCGAGTAACAACAGGTGCTGCGATGACCCGCAGTTATCCCCGGTCATCTCTTCACACTTATTGGTGCGAAAACGGCTTTCGTCCATCAAGAAGAAGTTGGCTTCAACGCCACGGCTCAGCGCCCACTCGGTGATCAAGAGACATTTGTTGGTCAAGCTGTCTCGTTCGTCAGCACTCATCTTCGAGGACACGCACACCCAAATGTCTAAATCACTGGAGGTACTCTGGCCAATTGAAGAGGTGCTGCCCATAGTATACAGACCCAAAATCATTGGGTTGTCTGCGGTGGCGAGCGGTTGACCGATCGTAAGCTCAGTGTCCGACACAAACTGACTTTGAGGTTCACTCAATTCAAAATTGCGAATACCGTAGGGGACTTTGGATGCGTAGTAGCCGGGAATTAAAGGATGGTTGTAGTGCAGAAGAGTAGGAATCAGATGGAAAACATGCTGGGCCTGCGCATCCATAAGCGCTAACGCACGTTCAATGCGTTGCTGATTGAGATCATCAAGTCTATGGATTAGCGATTGGGTGTAAGCCAGCAAGGGATGTTCCTTGGTTAATTATCTACAGCGTGCTGTGTTTAATAATTATTCTAAAGCACTATCAAAACGTGATCAATTTAACACTTTTCTTTGGGCTGGTAAAGAATTGTACGATCGATTCAACACTATTTTGTGTCTCTTGACTGACGAGTCGTTCTCTTTTTATTACGCGCTACAGTGTGGTCCGGATACGTGATGAGTAACAATAGCGCAGCTCATAAACGAGATTGCAATCACACTTTTTTGATGATTTTTTGCTACGGATTGAGGATTGCCGCTTAGGACTCATATTGCATTGAGCATTTTTATCTCAGAGTGATACGATGGAGCCATCATTTGGTTTATCTGTTTCTATCATGACTCAAACGACTCCGATCCGTATTGCAACGCGCAAAAGCCCCCTTGCTCTTTGGCAGGCTCATTATGTGAAAGACGCCCTTCAAGCCGCTCACCCTGGTCTAGAAGTCGAGCTGGTGACTATGGTCACGAAAGGCGACATTATTTTAGACACACCGCTCGCCAAGGTCGGCGGAAAAGGACTGTTTGTGAAAGAGCTGGAGGTGGCGATGCTTGAAGGTCGCGCGGACCTCGCCGTGCACTCAATGAAGGACGTGCCGGTGGAATTCCCCCAAGGCTTAGGTCTCGTCACCATCTGTGAGCGCGAAGATCCGCGCGATGCGTTTGTTTCGAATCAGTACAGCAACATCGACGATTTACCACAAGGCGCAGTTGTCGGTACATGCAGTTTGCGTCGTCAGTGTCAGATAAAAGAGTATCGTCCCGATTTGGTGATCAAAGAGCTACGCGGCAACGTCGGCACCCGACTCTCTAAACTCGATGCAGGCGAGTACGATGCGATCATTTTGGCCGCGGCTGGCTTAAAACGACTCAAGCTTGAAGAGCGCATTCAGAGTTACATCGAGCCAGAGCAATCCCTACCCGCGGTTGGACAAGGTGCCGTCGGCATCGAATGTCGCCTTGATGACGAGCGTTTAATCGCGTTACTTGAGCCTCTCAATCACCCAGACACGGTCGACCGCGTGTTGTGTGAACGCGCCATGAACCTCACCCTTGAGGGAGGCTGCCAAGTTCCTATCGGCAGTTATGCACTGCTGGATGGCGATCAAATCTGGCTTAGAGCCTTAGTCGGTGAACCGGATGGATCCACCATCGTTCGTGGTGAGATCAGCGGCCCTCGAAGCGAAGCGGAGCAACTGGGAGTCACACTTGCCAATCAACTGCTCGATAATGGCGCCAAAACCATTTTAACTAAGCTGTACGCAGAACAAGAGTAATGCCATGGCAGTATTGGTGACCCGGCCAGGTCAGCAAGGCCAATCGCTCTGCCATCAATTGCAACACCTCGGTGTCGCGAGTGAGCATCAACCGCTCATCTCGCTTCACCCGGGGAGACAACTTAGCGATATCGCACATGCGTTACATCGCGCCGATCTCATTATTGCCGTGAGCCAACATGCGGTGCACTTTACCGATCAAACCCTTCGCCAACATCAGCAACACTGGCCACATTCAGCGCGATACATTGCCGTTGGTCAAAAAACTGCACAGATCTTAAGCACAAAAACCCAACAAAACGTAGACTATCCTCAAGTGGGGGATAGCGAGCATCTACTTGCGCTTGCGCCCCTTCATGAGGTCACCAATAGGCGTATTGTCATCCTACGCGGAAACGGTGGCCGAGACTTGATTTTCGATACCTTGCAGGCACGAGGGGCCTTAGTGGAGTATCGAGAAGTCTATCGTCGTGAAAACATTGCTTTGTGCTCAGATTTGCTCGTCCCACTCTGGCAAAATAAGCACATTGATCAGCTAGTCGTTACTAGCTCGGGTCAGCTTGAACATCTTGTCTCGCAAATCGGCAAGCGCTATCAAGCCTGGCTCTTTGGATTAACGCTATACGTTCCTAGTGAGCGTATCGCTCAAGACGCACGCCAAAGGGGCTTTGTCGATGTCATCACGACCCCTAGTGCCTCTAATTCGGACTTACTGGCCGCTCTCCAGCCAAAACAACAGGACAAAGCATAATGACAAGTAAAAAAAACAATGGACATGTTGAACCCGAAGAAAACAAAACCGCGCCAAACAAAGCAGCGATGACCGAGGAAAACAGCGCGGTGGACACTGAATCTCAGGACGTGACTTCACCTGAAACCGCATCAGAGCCAAGCCCGGACGACACAGCGCCAGTCGATAGCCAGCCTCAAAGTGGGGAGCTTGAAGAAAAACAAGGCAAACGCGGCGTGAAGCTAGCTACGATCGCCATCGTTATTGCTGTGCTGATTGGGGGCGGACTCACCTTTTACATCCAAGAGAAGAATCAGCAGCAGCAAGCGCAAATCGCTGCGCTGCAATCAGAGCTCAATCAAGCCAAGCAGGCCATGCAAGCTCAGTTGGATCAGAACCAACAGCAAATCTTATCGAAGGCCACTGAGCTTAGCCATCGCGCAGATACCGTTCTAGAGCAGCAGCAAAAAAGCATCGAGAGCTTACAGCTCGCGATGGCAGACGTAAAAGGCCGTCGCCCCAATGATTGGTTACTGGCTGAGGCTGACTACCTCGTCAAGCTCGCTGGACGAAAACTGTTTTTAGAACACGACGCGGTCAGCGCCACTAAACTGATGGAAAGTGCAGACCAGCGCATCGCAGCACTGAATGACCCAAGTCTTGTACCTCTGCGCAAATCCATGGCGAATGACATCACCAAACTCAAAGGGGTCCCCCTTGTAGATCGAGAAGGCTTGGTGCTAAGACTTACCGCTCTTCAGCAACAAGTCGATAGCTTACCGCTCGCCAATGCCATTCTTCCAGAGGCGCAAGCGGTGGAAGCTCGTCAAGTCTCGCAAGACGTGGCAGATTGGAAAGACAACCTGATGACCTCGTTACAAGAGTTCTCAGAGAACTTTATTACGTTCCGAACTCGTGATGGCAATGTCATCCCACTGCTCTCTCCCGAGCAGCATTTCTATCTCAAAGAAAACATTAAAGCGAAGCTAGAAACCGCCATCAAAGCGGTATATGTCGAGCAACAAGAGATCTACACCACAGCGCTTGCCACCGCAGGTGACTGGTCTCAAGCGTTCTTCAACCAAGATGCCAACAATGTTCGTGAGTTCAATCAAGCCCTAGGCATGCTAGGCCAACAAACCATCCAAGTCGATTACCCGGTAAAACTCGACACACAAGAAGTGCTGTCTGACGTTATTCGCGATCGCCTACGCCGCGAAGTCACCACATTGATTACGGAGGAGAAATAATGTTTAGACTGATTTTCCTCTTTGTCATCTTAGGTGCAGGGCTGTTTGTCGGCACTCAATACTCGGGGCAACAAGGTTATGTCCTAGTCTCTATCGCCAACACCACGATTGAAATGAGCGTCACCACCTTAGTGATTTTCTTAATTGCGACGTTGGCCGCCCTCTTTGCTCTTGAGTACCTCGTTAAGAAAATGCTCTATGCCAGTTCTGCCACTTGGAATTACTTTAGCGTACGTAAAATGCGCCACTCTCGCAGATTGACGAATGAAGGCTTAATTAAATTGATTGAGGGCGACTTTAAAAGCGCAGAAAAAAAGGTCACGCGCTGGGCAAACTATCATGATATGCCTGTGGTTTGTTACCTTATCGCCTCAGAAGCGGCGATAGGTCTCGGAGACAACAAAAAGGCCGATCACTACCTTGAGCTCGCAGGTAAACAGCCTGGTTCTACCTTAGCGGTGGAGCTGACACGTGCCAAGCAGCAGGTGAGAGAGGCCAACTACGCTGGCGCACTGGAAACCTTACATCTTCTTAAGGGCCAGCATCCCAACAACGTGGTGATCGTTAACCTACTTAAGCAAGTCTATGTAGAACTGAAACAGTGGCAGCCACTGATTGATCTGACGCCCCAGCTAGGCAAACTTGGCTTGATTAGCGAACAAGATCAACAAACCTTGATCCAAAGAGCGCAATGCGGCTTATTGGCTGATGTCGCCGAAAACAAAGGAAGTGAAGGCCTAATTGGTCACTGGAACAGCCTACCGAGAAAGCTCAAGCAAGACGCCCATCTAGTAGAGTGTTTTGTGAAACAATTGATTGCGCGCAACGCCGATCACGAAGCCTTCACCGTCATTAAAGAAACAGTGAAAAAGCACCCGAACTCAACACTGATCACCTTACTACCAGAGATGAAATTGTCCGACACCCACCCAAGCAAACTACTGCTAGAGGAAATGGTGCGTAAAGACGCCAATAACGCCGAAGCACACAGCGCTTTAGCGCAATTGCAAATGAGAAACGAACAGTGGCAAGAAGCGCAGCAACATCTTGAGAAAGCCTTATCTGTCCGCTCTAACGTTTCCGACTATGCATACTTGGCAGATGTACTGGAGAAACAAAACCTCAACAAGGCAGCGCAGGAAGTATCGAAAAAAGCGCTGAGTATTATCCAGTCCTAGTTTCTACCGTGAATAAAGCGGGTCATTAGCCCAATACCAAAACTGGCCAACACGGCCAGTTTTTTTGTCCTTAAGAAAGTGTTTAAAGCATGGTTACTGAGTAACGACGTGAGCCTATTGGCCACGAGGTAAACGCGATACTGAAAGCCTATCGTAGACCAACGGCTTGCCCTTTATTCACGCTAGTATCCGACTCGAGTTGAACAACGACATCAAGTTTGATGGAGGAAGGTGCACACGATGACAAAAGCACGAGCAGCGGGTGCTAGATAATCCGTGGACGTTGCCGCACTATTCGTCGCATGAAATCGACACACTACCTAGAACGCAAAGACCCTAAAGTGCGAGACATCATTCTTTAATCTCGCCTGCTCTCTCCTCGAAGCCAGCCAACGTGCTGGCTTTTTCTTGTCTGCAGAAAAGCCTCGAGCAGACAGGTACCCTGCCCTCGAAAAAGTGCACAGCACTTTCGGGAGCGTTAAACGTAAAAAAGCCCAGTCTTTCGACTGGGCTTTCTAAAAAGTGGCGGAGTGGACGGGACTCGAACCCGCGACCCCCGGCGTGACAGGCCGGTATTCTAACCAACTGAACTACCACTCCGCAGTGGTCTATTTAAAGTCTTATCTCAATCTTGCTTCAAATAGATAATGTTCAAAGCCTGGCGATGTCCTACTCTCACATGGGGAAGCCCCACACTACCATCGGCGCTAATTCGTTTCACTTCTGAGTTCGGCATGGAATCAGGTGGGTCCAAATCGCTATGGTCGCCAAGCAAATTCTGTTTAAGTTTCTAGAAGCTAGTGCCTAGTTCCTAGAACTTAATAATTCGGAAAGCTGTTTACGTTCTTACACATTCAATGTTCTTTTATTGAGTCCATCAAAACCCTTTGGGTGTTGTATGGTTAAGCCTCACGGGCAATTAGTACAGGTTAGCTCAACGCCTCACAGCGCTTACACACCCTGCCTATCAACGTTCTAGTCTCGAACAACCCTTTAGGACACTTAAAGTGCCAGGGAAGACTCATCTCAGGGCTCGCTTCCCGCTTAGATGCTTTCAGCGGTTATCGATTCCGAACTTAGCTACCGGGCAATGCCATTGGCATGACAACCCGAACACCAGAGGTTCGTCCACTCCGGTCCTCTCGTACTAGGAGCAGCCCCCTTCAATCTTCCAACGCCCACGGCAGATAGGGACCGAACTGTCTCACGACGTTCTAAACCCAGCTCGCGTACCACTTTAAATGGCGAACAGCCATACCCTTGGGACCGACTTCAGCCCCAGGATGTGATGAGCCGACATCGAGGTGCCAAACACCGCCGTCGATATGAACTCTTGGGCGGTATCAGCCTGTTATCCCCGGAGTACCTTTTATCCGTTGAGCGATGGCCCTTCCATTCAGAACCACCGGATCACTATGACCTGCTTTCGCACCTGCTCGAATTGTCATTCTCGCAGTCAAGCGGGCTTATGCCATTGCACTAACCTCACGATGTCCAACCGTGATTAGCCCACCTTCGTGCTCCTCCGTTACTCTTTGGGAGGAGACCGCCCCAGTCAAACTACCCACCAGGCACTGTCCTCACCCCAGATAATGGGGCTAAGTTAGAACATCAAACATACAAGGGTGGTATTTCAAGGATGGCTCCACTAATACTGGCGTACTAGTTTCAAAGCCTCCCACCTATCCTACACATGTAGG
>NZ_JCBDGH010000018.1:0-32602 GCF_059833955.1 Vibrio sp. R15-SG3-ISO1A | reverse complement strand
GGTGTGATAAACAAACGATGCCGGCATGTGCACCAACGCGCTCAAGCCAAATACACTCAGTAAACCTGCGCCGAGCAGAAGCCGTTTTTTCATCCCTCTACCCCTTCACCAACTGTAAGCGGCGCACATCCACCACGCCCTCTTGCTTGCCTCTATCCAGATCGAGCGCTGTGACGTGCACGCCGTGGGTCTCTTGCAAAAAGGCAATCCAACTGACGAACTGGTTAAACGGCATCGGGCTTATCCACACTTGTAGCTCTTCACCGCGTGGCTGAACGCGCACCAACTCGACGTTGAAACGCTTGGCCGTTGAGGAGACCGCCTGGTTCAGCGGTAAGGTGGATACCGAGCGCCCACCGGCTGCACGCAAACTCGCGATAGTCTCGGCTTGATCTTCGACCCAGCCCAGTAACTGCTTTTCGCTTTGCAGCCTAAGTTCTGCCTGCTCTGCGCGCGTGGTCAAAGGTTCGACAATGCCCCAGTACAGGCCACCCGCCATCACAAGGCCCGCGCACACCATCACCAGGCGCTGCTCACGCGGGGTAATGGCGGACCACCATGCACTCAGCTTGGTACTAAGCGGCGCCAATAGCGGCGCAAGGCTCGATTGAAAACGTGCTTTCATGACTCTCCTTACGACTGGCCGTCACGTAGCGTTAAAACAAACGAGCCGTTCACACGCTCGCCACTGCGACTGAGCTGCCCTTGCTCAACCTTAAAACGCGATTCAAGCTGCGCTTTGGCACGCTCAAAACTCTGGAAATCATCGCTTTGCGCTTCAAGGCGCACTTCTTTGCGATTGCGATCAAACTTGATACTGGTCAAGCTCAGCCCCGGCACTTTGCTAACCGCATCAGGCAGTTGCACCATCCACTCTAGCCAGACCGTTTCACTGCTACCCCCAGACAGTTGCGCCGCTTCTCGCTCCATCTCCCGTTTTAAATAGCTGACGGTCGGGATGCGCGTGCGCCCCGGTAGTGCCTCACGAAACAGACGCTCACTCTCGTTGCGATACGCGTCGGCTTGCGCTTCAAAGCGCGCGGTTTTCAACACACTGTCGACGCAAATCAGCGCCAGTAGCAGCATCGCGGCCATCGCACTGCCTTGCCAGACGCGCCAATATTTGCCGAGTGACGATTTAGGCTTGAATGCACCGGTTAATAGATTCACTGGGCTGAGTAAGGCGTGCTCGGCGAGCACCTGCATCACGAACTTGCCTTGCTCGTTTTCCCAAACGCAATCTTGCCAAGCGGGATGCGCCTTAATCACAGACTCAGGCAGTGGGGTAAGCGCAGTCAGCGCCAAAGGCTCGCCAGCGCTATCTTTGACCCAATCAGAGGCGGTAATCCAAGGTAAAAAGCTTGCCTCTACCGAGACGCCTTGCCACTGACCTTTGCCAATCAGCCACTGCTCACCAATTTGCGCGGCGCACAGCGGCGTCTCCTTCGGCAGTGCCAATACATCCGGCAGCACTTTACGCACCGAGCAGCCAAGCTCATGCAGATCATCGAGCACACTCGCCAGCCAAACACGCGGCGCGGCGCACACGTGCGCTTGATTGCCTTGTTTAGCCAGCACAACAAAGTGCAGCTCATCGACATCTTGCGCCAACTCATCTTCAAGCAAATAAGGCAGCATAGACTCAAATTGACGCCCAGCGCCGGCCGGGATCTCAACCTGCTTGAGCACCACATCGGCCGCAGAGAGCAGCACAGTCGTCGCGCGCCCCTTGGCGTATTGCGCTAACGCCTCACGCTGGGAATAGTTGGCCAGTTCGCCACTGGCGATCACGGCGCGCTCGCTCGCAGACCAGACCAGCCATTGAACAGCGGCATTAGGGTTGTGACTCAGTCGAACGATCAGACTCTCGTTCACCGATACCTCCAAAGCGACGGCGTATCACCGTTGCAGTTTCACGATTTTCACTATACAGCAGGCTGCGCACTCGCACGCGCGAGTCGTTGACCAGCAGTTCAGCATCCATTTCAAAATAACGGCTATCAATATCCAAATAGCCTTTCGCCTGACTTTTCACATCAGCACTGACCGAAGAGAGCGCCGACTCGGCATAAAATTCGTCGACCGATTGCCAGCCATCATAGGGGCGATTGTCGATGACGTTCTTGGCTTGTTCAACACTCAAGTTGGGCGCCAACATGGCCGCAAGCAGCGCGCTGTGGCGCGCATCCAGCGTATTAATGTTGAGGCGAAAATCACTGGTCGGCAGCGCGCACACATGGCCGCGCAGCTGCTTGGTCATCACCTCTGCGCTCACTTGATGAATCGCGCGCAGCTCGCTGGCATCCGCCAGTAAAGAGTTGGCCGTCAGGTAGGCTGGCGACATCGACTCATAGTAGCTGTCTTCCACACCGGAAGAGGTATTCACCGTGGTGTCTTCATCAATGAACTCCCACACCGACTCCGCGATCGCCTGCGCTTGATAACTCTCCACCTCTAGGTATTCGAGCAAGGTTTGCAGCACCTCAACCAAATAGGGCGTGGCGTTGGAGTTGGCCGTCTGCACCACCGCGTAGAGCGCATTGAGGTTCAAGCACGCTTGCCCATCGGTCAGTGATCCGCGCAGCGTGCCAAAATCCAGCGGATAGGTTTGCTCTTCTATCGCCCAAGGCTGCGAGAGATTGACCGTGTCGCTGTCTTGGTAGCTTTGTTCAATGCCCGCCCGCGCAAGCGCCTCTGCACTCAAGCTATACCAATACGCCTGCTGATAATCGAGCTGACTGCTGGCACGGCGAAACTGAGAAAAGAGCCGGTCCGCCATGCTGGCGGCAATGCTGACCATCACCGCCAACAGCAGTAAGATCACAATCAGTGCGACGCCGCGCTGCGAGCTAGCCGTTCTCATCGCTCTCTCCTACGCCCGCCAATGTGCCGCCACCCGTCAAATAAATGCGCTCTATCTCACCATAATCTTCCAGAGTTAAGGTCAGTGCCACCGCACTCGGCAACTGGTTACTGGCACGCCATTCACGCTGCCACTCACTGCCATCAAAAAAGCGTAAATCAAACTGCTCGACCTTATCGAGCAGTGGCATCACGATGCCCGCCTGCCCGGTGGGCGTATCTGGGTATCGCCACCAAATTCGTTGTAATACGCCATCTTGGATGCGATAGCCCACTTTGGTCACCTCGCCGCGCGGGAACTGCTGCTGCGGGTTAAACCAACCCAGGCGCGCGAACATCACCCCTTTTTCATCACTGTCGAGCAAGTTATCTTGCCAAGCGATCAGGGTGGATGAGGGCGAATCGCCGCCGGAGCGCGTTTGGCGCAGCGCCATTTGGCGAAAATCATTGTCGAGATAGACAAGGCTACGCTGCAATTCTCCTAGGCGCGCACTGCGTTGCTCTGAGAGCGCATTGCTGCGCTGTACCTGATTGAGCACTTGATAGGCCGCGACGCTCAAACTGGCAAAGATCGCCATCGCCACTAAGACCTCAATCAAGGTAAAACCTTGTGTTCGGCTTGCTTGTCTAGAGCGCCACATAGCTTCTCACCACCACGATCGGCGCCGCTTGCGCGCCCAGTGATACTTTGACATCAAACGCTGCCAACAGATCGCCGGAGGTACTCACTGGCACCACTTGCCACTGCCATTGGCGCCCCGCTAACTGAGCGGTGCCTTTTTGCGCGCTGGGCTTAACGCCCGCTAAATGTACTTTGGCCATTTGGTTGTCGGCGACCATGGCGGCGAACGTCTTTTCCTCAATGTAACTTAGCGTATTGATGTGCTGACTGACCGAGCGCACTGTGGCGATCGCCGCCGTTGCAAAAATGGCGAGCGCGACCAACACTTCCAGCAAGGTAAAACCGCGCGCGGCAGCGTGGCGAGCAGCCGCAAATCGCCGTGTCATCATCGCGCGTGGTTTACTCATCGCTCTCTCCCGGCGCCAGCAGCACAATTTGGCCGTTTTCTTTGGCGATCACGCGCCATGCGGCCTCTTGTGACCACTGGCCGCTACTCGCCTTGGGCGCAATCGCGAGCTCAAATGGGCTCACTTCCCCGCTCGACATAATAAAGACTTGCGGCGTCGGTAGTGCGTCTTTCTCTTCAAGGTCTGCAAAACGGTCATCATCAAACAAGCTGCCGGGTCGAAACAGGCGATCTTCGTCCTGCCACGCTGAGCCGCCCATCGTGAGCTTGAGCGCCAAGTTTTCTCCAAGCTCCGTCTCTGCCGGAATTTGGCTGTCGTCTAGACGCTGCCACCCCTTCGCGGTTAAGCTTACCAAACGATAGCGGCCGCGCTTTTCATCGACCCACAAACCGTAATCTTTCCCCGCCAGCATCGCCTCTTCGTTGAGGAGTTGCAGGCGATGAAACGCTGCGCTGGCGTGCTTTTTTGCCTCATCACTGCTGCGACTGACCAAGGTGGAGACCACAGCCGCCGATGCCAGCGCGGCGATCACCACCACCAGCAAGACTTCAAGTAAGGTAAAGCCGCGAGCGCGTTGACGCATTATTGAAAGTCTTGGATATTCCAGTTACCAATGTCGGCATTGATGCCTTCACCGCCCTCTTGGCCATCGGCGCCCAAGGTAAAGATGTCGATATTGCCGTTGTCACCTGGACTTAGGTATTGGTAGTCGTTGCCCCAAGGATCGCTTGGCAAACGGCGAATGTAGCCACCCTCACGGTAGTTACGCGGCTCCGGGTTGGACGGCTTGCTGACCAACGCCTCTAGACCCTGATCTGTGGTCGGGTAGACGCTGTTATCGAGCTTGTACATGTCGAGTGCGTTTTCCAAGGCGACGATGTCTGTGACCGCTTTCTGTTGATCCGCCTTCTCTTTGTTGCCTAACAGGTTAGGCACCACAAAGCTGGCTAAAATCCCCAAAATCACCACGACGACCATCACTTCTAATAACGTAAAGCCCGACTGTTTTTTGATTCTGTTTGTCATTGTTGTTCTCTCCGAGTGCGGGATCACCCCGCCATTAAATTATTCATTTCTAAAATGGGCATTAACGTCGCCATGACGATAAACAGCACCAATCCCGCCATCAGCGCAATCAGTACCGGGGTAAAAATGCCCAGCGCAATATTCACCATAGATTCAAAATTGGCGTCTTGGTTGTCGGCGGCGCGCGTCAGCATGCCTTCTAGCTGACCACTTTGTTCACCACTGGCGATCATGTGCAGCATCATAGGTGGGAACAGTTTGGTCTGCTCGAGTGCGCGACGCAGGCTTGCCCCTTCGCGCACGCTATCAGCAGCAAGGGTCACTTGCTGCTTGACGTAGCGATTGCTCATCACATCCACCGCCACCTTCATGCCATCCAAAATCGGGATCGCGCTCGACGTGCAAATCGACAATGTGCGGGCAAAACGCGAGGTGTTGAGCCCTTTGCTGATTTTGCCAATCATCGGTAGGCCAATCAGTTTTCGATCATAAGCCAGACGCACGCTCGGCTTGGCTAACGCCAGTTTGATGACGTAGCCCAGCGCCACGATCGCGAGTAATAAGTAGAGACCAAAGCTCTGAACAAACTCGCTTGAGGCGAGCAAAAACTGGGTCGATTGCGGCAGCGTTTGGCCCATCTGGACAAACTGACCGACAATTTTCGGCACCACCGCCGCGAGCAAAAACGCCACAATGCCGATGGCAAACACCACCAGCACCACAGGGTAGATCAGCGCTTGCTGCAGTTTTGAGCGCATTTTCTGCCGATTTTCCGCGTAATCCGCCAGGCGCTCTAACACCGCATCCAGATGGCCCGATTTTTCCCCCGCCGCAACCATAGAGCGAAACAGATCATCAAACACATGCGGAAAGTCCGCCAAGCTGTCGGCCAAGGTGTACCCTTCGGTCACTTTGGAGCGCACCGCAAGCAGCATCGAACGAATGCGCGCTTTTTCTGATTGCTCAGACACAGCGCGCAAACACTCCTCAAGGGGCATGCCCGATTGCACCAAGGTGGCGAGCTGGCGGGTGATCAACGCCAAATCTGGAGTACTGATTCCACGACGAAAACCGCTGCGCCCTGAATGGGCTTGCTTAGCGTTTTTCTGCCGCGTCTCTTTGACCTCCATCGGCACCAAACCCTGCTCTTTTAGCCGCGAGCGCAACTGGCGCGCTGTATCGGCTTCGAGCACGCCGGTTTTGGTTTTGCCTTTGCTGTCTAACGCTTTGTATTCAAATGCCGCCATTACGCTTCCTTGGTCACACGCAACACCTCTTCAAGCGTCGTGATGCCTTGTCTGACTTTCTCAAGGCCATCGCGTTGAATGCTCGGCGTGCGGGCACGAATGGCTTTCTCAATCGCTTGCTCGCCCGCGTCATCATGGATGAGCGATTGCACCTCGTTATCGACACGCAGCAGTTCATGGATCCCGGTTCGGCCGCGATAGCCTTTAAAGTTGCACGCTTCACAGCCAACGGCTTTGTGCAGCGTGAGGTTCTCGTCTTCGCCGAGCGCAAACCACTGTTTGATTTGCGCGTCAGCCTGATAGGGTTCTTTACACGATGGGCACAGGGTGCGCACCAAACGCTGAGCCAACACACCAAGCAGCGAGGAGGAGATCAAAAACGGTTCAATGCCCATATCACGCAGACGCGTAATCGCCCCTGTGGCGGTATTGGTGTGCAAGGTAGACATCACCAAGTGGCCCGTCAATGAAGCTTGAATGGCAATTTGCGCGGTTTCGAGATCGCGAATTTCGCCGACCATCACCACATCCGGGTCTTGGCGCAAAATGGCGCGCAAGCCGCGCGCAAAGGTCATATCCACTCTCGGGTTGACCTGCGTCTGGCCGATGCCGTCGATATCAAATTCGATCGGATCTTCCACCGTCAGAATGTTGCGCTCGTTACTGTTGATCTCACTTAAGCCCGCGTACAAGGTGGTCGATTTACCTGAGCCCGTAGGACCGGTGACCAAAATGATGCCGTGCGGGCGACCGATGAGCTGACGGAAATCATCGTGATTGGCCTTGGTCATACCAAGGCTGTGCAGATCCAATCGCGTGGCGTTTTTGTCCAAAAGACGCATCACCACGCGCTCGCCGTGCGACGATGGCATAGTCGAGACACGCACATCGACCGCGCGGCCACCGATACGCAGGGAAATTCGCCCATCTTGAGGCACGCGTTTTTCCGCGATGTCGAGCCGCGCCATCACTTTCACCCGCGAGACCAGAAGGGGCGAAAGTTTGCGGCTGGGTGACAACACATCACGCAGCACACCATCAACACGAAAACGGATCGCTAAGCTTTTCTCAAAGGTTTCGATGTGGATATCCGACGCGCCCTCTTTGATTGCCTCTCCCAGCATGGCGTTGATGAGTTTGATGATCGGCGCATCGTCTTCTGACTCCAGCAAGTCTTCATCCTGCGGCAGCTCTTCAGCCAGCGAGAAGAGATCGTCACTGTCCGCGCCAATGTCTTCCATCAACTGGCGCGCTTCCGACGAGTCGCGCTGGTAGGCGCGGGTCAAACGCTGTTCAAACTCACTGCTGCTGACCGCTTGCATACCAAACGGCTCGCCGACAACGCGATTCACTTCGAGCAGGGCGTCTACCGCGAGCGGTTCAACATAATAGAGCACCAAGCCAGGTGACTCGGTCTGCTCGGTTTCCAACACCAAGCTGAAACGCTTGGCAAAACTAAACGGCAGGCGACGAACGGACGGTCTCTCCATTACTGCACATCCATTTGGTCAAGAAAGGCTTGGATTTCCACCGGATGGCGGATCTCATCACCAAATTTTGGCAGCACAGGAATGTGCGCATCGTCCATCAGCTTAAGACCTTGGTCCGCTTTATACAGCTGCTCAGCACGGATGAAGTTGTATTTACGCTGCGTGATGCCATCGGCCGTCATGCCATCGCGAATGATGGTCGGTTTGATGAACACCATGAGATTCTTTTTCTCCACTTGGGTACTGGTCGATTTGAACAGATGGCCAAGATAGGGAATGTCGCCCAGCAGCGGCACTTTCGATTCGCTCTCTAGCGCGCGCTCATCAATCAAACCGCCGAGGACAATCATCTGGCCGTCTTCAACCATTACGGACGTGTTGAGCTGGCGCTTGGCAAACCGCACATCCACCGCGCCATTGGCACCAAGCACGTTGGACACCTCTTGCTCAATATTGAGCTGCACTGAGTTACCTTCGTTAATCTGCGGCACCACTTTGAGTTTGATGCCGACCTCTTTACGGTCGACGGTTTGAAATGGGTTATCGTTGTTCGAACCGGCCGTAGAGCCCGTTAACACCGGCACCTCTTCACCAACAATAAACGAGGCCTCGCCGTTATCCATCACGGTAATGCTCGGAGAGGAGAGAATATTGGAGTTGGAGTCAGTCGATACCGCGCTGATCAGCGCCGTCCAGTCGCCCATCACTACACTGAGCGCTGCGCCATTGACGCCAGAGAGTGCCGAGGCCAGCGTAGAATAGTCGCCTTCTTCCGTAGTGGTCTCATTACGCAAAAAGTCGCCATCTGAGTCATATACTGCTGTGGTGGTGGTGGTGTCTTTTGCTTCCTCCAACCCGACCATCACTTCACCGATACCAGCCCCTGTATTTCCGTACTGGATGACAGAGCCGGTTTCCAGCGAGCCCCATTGCACGCCAAGGTTGATGCCATCGCCCTCCGCCATTTCAACAATCAGTGCTTCAATCAGCACTTGCGCGCGGCGAATATCCAGCTGTGAGATCACCTCTTGCAACGCGTTCATGATATCTGGCGGCGCGGTGAGCACGAGCGCGTTGGTCCCCGGGTGGGCAGCGATCATCACGTCATTGCGCTGCGAATTGCTGTTGCTGCCGGCGTTTTTCTCCGCTTGCAGGTTGGCCGACACGCCTTTGAGCACCTCTACCATTTCATCGGCTTTGGCGTATTTGAGGTAGACCACGCGGTTGTTGCCTTTCGACGCCATTTCCACGTCGAGCTGCTTGATCAGTCGACGCAGGCGTTCACGCACTTGCGGATCGCCGGAGATCAAAATCGAGTTGGTGCGATCGTCTGCCACCAACTTAGGCTCCAAAAACGCTGGGGTGTTTTTATCGGCACTTTTATTCAGCGCATCGACAATACGCACCATTTCTGCGGCAGAAGCGTTGGCCAAATCCACCACTTCGATCTCTTTGTCGCCCGCCTGGTCGACGCGTTTGATGATGTCCGCCAAGCGGTTAACCACGGCGGCGCGTCCGGTGATCAAAATGATGTTGGCAGGGTCGTAGTGCACCACGTTACCGGCACCAGCGTTGTCATTGAGCTGTCTTAGCAGTGGCGAGAGCTCGCGCACCGAGACATTGCGCACGGCCACTACGCGAGTGACCACGGCGTCACCTTGCACGCTGCCATCACCCACCACTGGAATAGCCGAGGTTTTGGCGTCTTTTGCGCGAATGACTTTGAGTACGCCGTTCTCCATCTCCACCACGGCAAAGCCATACACTTCGAGCACATTGAGGAAAAAGCGGTAGTACTGCTCTTCGGTCAACATGTCGTAGCTGCGCACATCGACTTTTCCGCGTACCGCTGGATCCACGATAATGGTCTTTTCTAAGTTTCGCCCCACAATGTTAATGAACTCTTGAATGTCCGTGCCCTTAAAGCTGGCACTGAAATCATTGGCGCTCACCAGTGGGGTCAATAAGCTTGCTGCTAACAGCCAAGCACTGCTCTTAATTCTCACATCCCCACAAAAAAAGCGCCTACAAAAAACGTTCTCAAGCCACTGCTTCACATTATTCTCCTTGTGACTCGCGCCGCTGGGCAAGTCTTATAATTCAATATAAATCTCATAGGGTTGGCCTTCTCGCTCTACGGTGAGCGTCAATTCCGTTAACTCAGACAAGGCGTTGAACACCTGTGTCATTGCCGCGGCGTCTTTTAGGTCGAGGCCATTGATCTGCACCGCGATATCGCCATTTTGCAAACCCACCTCATCAAACAGTTCTCGGTCTTTACCCGGAGAAAGGCGGTAACCCACCACATCATCACCTTCTTTAATTTGCGACATGCGCACGTACTGAAACACCTGTTTGGCGTCTTGGCGTATCTCTTCTCGGATACGCTCTAAGGTATCAGGGGAGATGTCCACTCGATGGCTGGATGACCCTTTCGATGAAGAGGAAGAAGGCGCCGACTGCGCAGAGTAGTCGATGCCTTGCAGCATGATGGTTTCATTGCGCCCCGCGTTGTCGATGATGACGCGATCGCTGTGGACTTGGACCAACTTGGCGCGCGTACCTTGAATGGCTTCACCGATGCCGACCGTCTCTTGCTGGCCCTTGTTGGCGATGACCGCCAAGCTCTTCTCGCTGTTGGAGCTGACCACCGCGCCCACCAGAACCAAATTGAGACGACTTTTGGGCGCTTCTTGAATCGGCGCCGCCTCGGCTGGGGCCTCTTGGGTGTAGCGGCCAAATAGGTGACTATTTTGCAGAGAGGAGAGGTTTAAGCGCTCTGGCGCAGTTCGGGTGACTTCACCACTGGCGCGAATGGAGCGTGATACCACACTCGGCGAGTCCACCATCCACCAGACCAGCTCGCCCGCCAGCCAAGCGCACACCACCAAGAGCACAACGGTTAGCCCGCGACTGATTTTTGCTTGAACCTGACTGTGTTTGAGCGACATGCCGAGTTGCGACAGCCGAGTTGCCGAAAATTCCACTCAATTTCCTTATTGTCTGCACCTGGGAGTCCTGATATTCGGGAAAAACGACTCTCTGTGCAGGGAGTTAACACTGTTCTCATTGTATCAAAGTTTGCTATGAGCTCACTATCAATGCCACTGGGCGCGCTGTTAACGAACGAAAATTTGCCGATTTGCTTGAAAAATCGGATCTCCATCACCATTGTTAACGAATCGGTTATGCCGTGACCAGGTCATCGGCATCCCACTTCGATGTTTTTCGTATATGAGGTCGCCTTTTTCACCTCTTTCATCTCAATACAGAGCCAAGAAAGAGACGATGACGTTCATGCACGCTTATTAGAGAGTAAAAACCACAATGGGTTCCCAAACAGATGTCGTCAGGCTGGATAAATGGCTCTGGGCGGCTCGATTTTACAAAACACGCTCGATTGCACGAAACATGGTCGATGGTGGCAAAGTTCACTATAATGGCCAGCGCAGTAAACCGAGTAAAGCGGTGGAGCTTGGCGCTGTCATCACTCTGCGCCAAGGTACGGAAGAGAAAACCGTGGTGATCGAGAAGATTTCCGATCAACGCCGCGGCGCCCCTGAAGCGCAAACCCTATATAGTGAAACCACAGAAAGTATCGCCAAGCGCGAAGACAATGCCTTGCGTCGTAAGCTTCATGCTCACAACCCAAGCCCAGATCGTCGCCCGGATAAAAAGCAGCGTCGCGACATCATCAAATTTAAACATCAATAATGTCTACCCGCACCAGCAAGGCAAAAATTTACGAGGAATCGCCACATGGCAAGCAATGTTTTGAATCGCTACTTATTTGAAGATCTATCAGTACGTGGCGAGTTGGTACAACTGGACGAAGCCTACCAACGCATCATTTCCAGCAAGGAATACCCGGTCGCTATTCAAAAGCTACTGGGTGAGCTGCTTGTATCAACCACTCTTCTCACCGCTACGCTGAAGTTTGAAGGGTCCATCACGCTGCAACTGCAAGGGGATGGCCCGGTCTCTCTCGCGGTGATTAACGGTGACAACAAACAGAAAATCCGCGGTGTGGCGCGCTTTGAGGGCGACATTGCCGATGATGCCAGCATCCACGATATGATGGGTAAAGGCTACTTGGTGATCACCATCGATCCGAAACAAGGCGAACGTTACCAAGGCATCGTTGCGCTGGAAGGCGACACCTTAGCCGAAATCCTCGAAGGCTACTTTGCTAACTCTGAGCAGTTGAAAACGCGCCTATGGATTCGCACCGGTGAATATGAAGGGACGCCGAAAGCCGCTGGCATGTTGATCCAAGTGATGCCCGATGGCACCGGCAGCGCCGATGACTTTGAGCACTTAGAGCAGCTCACCAATACCGTCAAAGATGAAGAGTTGTTCTCACTTGAAGCCAATGAGTTGCTTTACCGTCTATACAACCAAGAGAAAGTCCGCCTGTTTGAACCGCAACCTGTTGCGTTCCATTGTGGCTGCTCGCGTGAACGCAGCGGCGCGGCGATCATTACGCTCGACCGTGCGGAAGTAAACGACATTTTGGCCGAAGCCGGTTCAATTTCTTTACATTGTGATTACTGCGGCACGAATTATTCGTTTGATGAATTCGAAGTCGCCGAACTGTTCTCACAAGCCTCAAATGGCAATTCCACGCTGCATTAATTTTCATAACGCAGCAAGCGTGTAATTTTTCTATCAAAAGGCCGACTCTATGTCGGCCTTTTTGTGATCCAATGGCCGTAATCACTCGCTTCAGCCGTAATAAACTAACCTCTTAATTTTAAGCAATTAATAATCCCTTACGCTCTAGCGCAATGCTTTGCGCACACGATACACTGATCGCGCCAATATGTGATGAGTCGCTTAAAACCCCACGAAAATTACGGTTAATCTTTGAACTATATCCCTGTTTTCGAGCAAGCCCATTGCTAGCATGGTGAGCAGATAAATAAAAAAATACTTACAAAATCCCTACAAAAATATTCCTATAAGGAGCACCTATGACCGTTATGGAACATACAAAGGCTGCAACACTTGATCTTACCAAGCACGGACTTCACAACGTAAAAGAGGTGGTACGCAACCCCAGTTACGAAATGTTGTTCGCAGAAGAAACTCGCGCGGATCTGGAAGGCTACGAAAAAGGCGTAGTCACCGAACTCGGCGCAGTCGCTGTTGATACCGGGATTTTTACCGGCCGCTCACCAAAAGATAAATACATCGTGAAAGACGCCACCACCGAAGAGCACATGTGGTGGACATCCGACGCGGTGAAAAACGACAACAAACCTATCGATCAAGCAGTCTGGAACGATCTCAAAGCCTTGGTCACCCATCAGCTATCTGGCAAACGCGTGTTTGTGATTGATGGCTACTGCGGCGCCAACCCTGATACGCGCCTCAGTATTCGCGTCATCACTGAAGTGGCGTGGCAAGCCCATTTCGTGAAGAACATGTTCATTCGCCCAAGCGAAGAAGAGTTGGCAACGTTTGAGCCCGACTTTGTCGTCATGAACGGCGCGAAGTGCACCAACGATAAATGGCAAGAGCACGGCCTCAACTCAGAGAACTTCACCGTGTTCAACCTCACCGAGCGCATGCAGTTGATCGGCGGTACCTGGTACGGCGGTGAAATGAAGAAAGGCATGTTCGCCATGATGAACTACTTCTTACCATTGAAAGGCATCGCGTCTATGCACTGCAGTGCCAATATGGGTAAAGAAGGCGATGTGGCGATTTTCTTTGGTCTCTCTGGTACAGGTAAAACCACACTATCCACCGATCCAAAACGTGCCCTGATCGGTGACGACGAGCACGGCTGGGATGACGATGGCGTGTTCAACTTCGAAGGCGGCTGCTACGCCAAAACCATCAAACTATCGAAAGAAGCCGAGCCAGATATTTACCACGCCATCCGTCGTGATGCCTTGTTGGAAAATGTCACGGTACGCAATGACGGCTCCATCGATTTTGATGACGGTTCGAAGACTGAAAACACACGCGTTTCCTACCCTATCGAGCACATCGACAACATCGTTAAACCGGTGTCTAAGGGTGGTCATGCGAACAAAGTGATCTTCCTCTCTGCGGATGCCTTCGGCGTGCTGCCTCCTGTGTCTAAATTGACGCCGGAGCAAACCAAGTACCACTTCTTGTCTGGCTTTACCGCCAAACTTGCAGGTACAGAGCGTGGCATTACCGAGCCAACGCCGACCTTCTCTGCCTGTTTTGGTGCTGCGTTCCTCACGCTTCACCCAACCAAGTATGCAGAAGTGTTGGTCAAACGTATGGAAGCGGCGGGTGCTGAAGCCTACCTCGTCAATACCGGCTGGAATGGCAGTGGCAAACGTATCTCTATCCAAGATACGCGCGGCATCATCGACGCCATTTTAGATGGCTCGATTGAACAGGCAGAAACGAAGCACATTCCAATCTTCAACCTCGAAGTGCCGACCTCTCTACCGGGTGTCGACCCTGCTATTTTGGATCCCCGTGATACCTACGTTGATCCATTGCAGTGGGAAAGCAAAGCCAACGATTTGGCCGAGCGCTTTATCAACAACTTTGATAAGTACACCGACAACGCCGAAGGTCAATCACTGGTTGCGGCAGGGCCACAACTCAAATAACGTGACCCTTCACCGTTAACTGTCGCCAAGCCCCTCATTTGAGGGGCTTTTTGATTGCCTGTTGAAGCAAAATGTTTCACTCTAAACACAAGGTGACCCCAACGGACTCGACTGTGAAGAAAACACTCAAGTGGTTAATGATCTCAATATTACTGATGGCGATGATGGCTATCGGTGCGCTGTTTGCTGCGTTGCACACGGACAAAGCGCCGCAAGTGGTCAAGCAACTGCTTGAGTCCTTAACGCCGTATCAGATCGAGATTGCGTCACTGCGTTACACAGCGCCTTACCAGTTTGAAATGGAGCAAGTCTCCCTGCGCCTTGCCGCTGGAAAGCCCGATTCCCTCTCTAGCGATGCAGACCATAACCTCCCCACGCTCCAGGTGCCCAAACTGACTCTGTGGCTCAGCCAGTGGCCGTGGAAGGAGAGCAAACTCGCCTTCGACTCCGTTTTGATAGAAGAAGCTCGCTTGGATGTCACACAACTGCGCGATTGGTTGAACCCGCTTGGCGATGCTGCGCGTTCTCCTCTGCCCATTCATACCCAGCAACTGGCGTTGAAGCATGTCGATTTGAGCGGCGCCCACTGGTCAGCGCGCGATGTGGATCTGCAAATTCAGGCGCCAAGTTGGCAATCCGATACGCAAACAGTGCCATTCGGCGACATTCAACTGGCGGCGAAGCAGCTCTACATTCACGGCGAAGCGTTGAATAACCTACTGATTGATGGTCGCTATCGCGCACAAAACAGCACCGTCTATGGTGCCTCGTTTGACTGGAATAACGCGCAGCTCTCAGGCCAAGCGGAGCAATATCCGCACGGCTGGTCACTGGTCAATGTGACGTTAACCCATCCAAACCAAAATCAGCCGCTCAACATTGAGCGCCTGCGCCGCAGTCTCGCCGCGGTGACGCTGCCGATTGTTCACATCAACAGCTTAGATATTCTTGGCGCAACTTTGCGCTATCAAGATTGGCAATTGGACAATCTCGATGCCTCGCTGGAAAACCTAGACCTCACCCAATCGCTGTGGCAACAAGACAATGGCTACCTATCGCTTAGCGCCGATCGTATCCACAATGGCGAGCTGGCATTGCTCTCGCCACTGACCAAAATCACCTTCAGTCAAGGTGAGCTCAATGTTCAGGAGTGGGATGCGGATTTCAAACAGGGGCGGGTGCAGCTGCGCGGTAAGGTCAGCCCAACGCACGTGGCGCTCGATGAGGTCAAACTCAATAACATCAAATGGTTGGAGGATACACAAAGCCTGCTGAACGGGTTTGAGCGTTCGCACTCCACCCTCGACACGCTCTCTATCGAACAATTGCACATCAACAATGGCCAAGTCATCCAAATCGAAAAAGCGCCCTATTGGCAGCTCAGTGGCCTCAATGTTCGAGGCAAAGGGCTGACCTTGATTCAAGACCACCAGCTTGGACTCTTTGCGGGAGAGCTGGAAGTAAGCGCCAACAACGCCAGTTACGACAAGCTGCTGACGACGCAAGCGGTGCTCAATGCGCGCGTGGAGCAAGGTATCGTCTATCTGGATCGCTTTTTTGCTCCGTTGGCCACGGGTTATATTGATGCGAGCGGCCACCTCGATAGACGCACCATCAGCCGTCCTTGGTCGCTCACTTTGCACGGCGATGGCCTGCCGCTAGAGCAAAGCTGGCTTTTGCGCTGGCTGCCCTTTACCTTGAGCGGATTTGCCGAACTCAGCGCCGAGCTGTCAGGATTAGCGGGTGATTACAACATGCTGGCGCACAGCGTGTCGGGCAAAGTGACATTGGCCATGCATCAAGCCAACTTGGAAGCGCACAGCAGTGATGGTGAGCAGCAGTATCAACTCGCGTTGCCCAGTGAGCCGCTCGTCAGCCACGTTGATCGCGGCCGCATTGAACTGAGCGCGCCGTTTGACGCGCCCAGTATTGCCGGCCACATCGATTTGACCAAACCACGCTTTGCCACCTTGCTGATTAAAAGCGAATCTGGCTGTCAGCACCTTTGGTCAGAAGTGTTCAGTCAGACTACTCAGATCTTCGACCGCTGCCCTTAAGCAGCGGGTTAAACGGCCAGTTCGCGCCCGGCTTCGCCAAGCATAGTGCGGTAATCAGGCAGCAGCATGTAGGTACCAATAAACTCCACCGCCGCCACATCGCCACTGTAGATGGTGACATGGATGACGATGCGCGCTTTGCGCCCTTGCGCTAAGCGGTCCAAATCGCCGCTGATGCCATCCAGGGAGGTCGACGCCACCGGGTTTTGTACCACAGGGTGGCGATAGCGAATTTGGCTGTCAGCGAGCACGATGTCACCGTGCAAGTTGCGCTCTTTCATCAACAGCCAAGTCATGCCCCATCCAGTGAGAGTGGCCAATGTAAAGGCGGAGCCTGCAAACAAGGTGTTGTGCGGGTTGAGGTTAGGATTGAGCTGAGAGACACACTCAAATTGATAGCCCGTGTACTGGTTGATCTTAATGCCCATTTTGTCGCTGATCGGGATTTGATGCTCCCAGCGCTCTTGCAGCTCAGTGCACCATTCGGGTTTACGCAGAACATTTGCCATGGGATCGAGCGGCTTGACCATTTGCTGATGGCGCACGGGGCCACGTTCATCCGTCAACTCACCACGGCGCTCAAAGCCGTTTTTCTCATAGAAATCGATCGCGTCCTCACGGGCGTTACACACCAAGCGCTTGGCGCCTTCTTGACGAGCAAGCGACTCGAGCGCGACCAACACCAGTGACCCCATACCCTTGCTGCGACGATTGCCTTTGACCGCCATAAAGCGGATCTGACCTTCGTTGTCTGAGGTAATGTATAAGCGCCCAATCGCCATCGGTCGGCCACGGCCATCAACAATCATACGATGGTGGCTCAGCGGATCAAACTCATCGCGCTCAGAGCCGATTGGCATCCGCCACGGCTCTCTGAGCATTTGCCAACGAAAATGGTAATACTTGTTGAGCTGGTTGTCCGTCTTTGGCGTAATTAGCTTAAACATATCTATCCTTGTGTCTGTGTATTTACGCTTGGAGCCAGAAGGTCACAGGGCCATCGTTGACCAAAGAGACTTTCATATCTGCGGCAAAGCGTCCTCGCTCTGTGGGCAGTACTTGCTCACACAGATCGGAGAAATAATTATAGAGGCGCTCGGCATCCTGTGGCGCCGCGCCGCGAGAAAAGCCCGCTCGCGTGCCCTTTTTGGTGTCTGCGGGTAAGGTGAACTGCGAGACGACCAACAGCTTACCGCCCACTTGCTGCACGTTGAGGTTCATTTTCCCTTCCTCATCGCTGAACACGCGATAAGCGGTGACGCGCTCCATCAAGCGCTTGGCTTTGGCTTCGTCGTCGTCTTTTTCGACCCCAAGCAGGACCAATAAGCCATGTTCAATCTCACCCACGACATCGCCATCGACGCGAACGGCCGCTTCACTCACTCTTTGAATCAGCGCTATCACTCTCTTTTCCTTCTTGTTGTGCGGTCTCATCTGGGCGTGAGTGTACCACGGCTAACGTCTGGCTCCACTTCTCCCGCTCACCAAGAGAAGCGGTCACTTCTGCGCCAATCAACACAATCAGCCAGCACAAATAGACCCAAACGAACAAAATCGGAATCGCGGCCAGCGCGCCATAAATTAACTGATAGGAAGGAAACTGAGTAATGTAGAGGGCAAAGCCTTTTTTGCTCGCCTCAAACAGCAGCGCCGCAACAATCGCACCGATCACCGCATGGGTAAAACGGACCTTTTTATTGGGCACCAACATATAAAGACCAATAAAGGCGAAAAAGGACAACAAAAACGGCAACCAGCGCAGCATCAAGGTGTAGATACTCGACAAGGTTTCATGCTCAAGAATTTTTAGCGAGGTGACGTAAGAGGTCGCGGCGATACTTGCCCCAACTAGGATAGGGCCGAGTGTGAGCACCATCCAGTACATCGAAAAGGAGAACACCAAACGGCGCTTTTTGCGCACCCTCCAGATGTAATTGAGATTCTTATCGATGTTGGAGATCAGCATCAGCGCAGCGACAAATAAGAACGCACTGCCGATCGCCGTCATCTTGCCCGTATTGGTGACAAATTGCAGCAGCGCGTTTTTCACCGCATCGCCCGCCGCAGGGACAAAATGGGTAATGACAAAGTCTTGAATCACCTCGCCTGCGTTCTCAAATACCGCAAACGAGGACAAAATGGACAGCAGCACCGTCAACATGGGCACGATCGACAGCAGCGTAATGTAGGCCAAATACCCCGCATTCACACTGACGCGGTCGTGGTCAATGCGCGCAGCGAGGTAGCGCACAAACAGCGCAGCCAGCTTGATGACAGGCTCCAATTTCAACTTGTATCTCCTTGTTTCCTCAGTCATCCTATGACTTTATCAGGATTAACAGTATAAACCTAAACGTGCGCGCCGTGGGGCAATAAGCCAAACTTCTCACACGCGTGTTCGGTCAGAAAAGGAATTCACTATGCCGCAGCTACTCACCCTTATGCTCTCTCTGCTGACCTTGGTTGGCTGTCAATCCACCTACTATTCAGCGATGGAGCAAGTAGGCTATCACAAACGCGATATCATGATCGATCGGGTTGAAGACGCCAAAACGTCACAGCAAGAGGCGCAGCAAGAGTTCAGCAGTGCGCTTGAAGCGCTCTCGGTACTGACGCAGTTTGATGGCGGTGAGCTGGAAAGCGTCTACGAGCAAATCAACGACAAGTACCAAGCCAGTGAGGAGGCGGCAGAAGAGGTAGCCGCGCGCATTGCCGCGATTGAAGATGTTTCCGAGGCGCTGTTTGATGAGTGGCAAGAGGAGCTGGATCTCTACACCAGCGCGACGCTGCGCCGCTCTAGCGAAAAAAAGCTGCGTGAGACCAAAGCCTCTTACCAAACCATGCTCAAAGCGATGAAGCGCGCAGAAAGTAAGATGACCCCAGTGCTCAACACGCTGCGTGACAATACGCTCTATCTCAAACACAACCTCAACGCTAGCGCGATCGGTTCATTGCAGGGTGAATTTACCAACCTAGAGAAAGAGATTCAGTTTGCCATCGCGCAAATGAACGAGGCGATCAGCGAATCCGATAAGTTCTTGCAAACTTTGCAGCAATAGAGCCCTATTCGGTCTTTCTCTCCAAACGATATTTAGCTCCAGGACATCTCGTCCCCGGGGCATCTCCCCAAAACGAAAAAAAGCCCCGAGTCTTAGACTCGGGGCTCATTAAATACGTTATGCTTTAAGGCGATTACTTCGCTGCGCGAGACGCACGCTTACGGTCGCTTTCCGTTAGGAATTTCTTACGAATACGGATGCTTTCCGGCGTTACTTCGACTAGCTCGTCATCATCGATGAACTCTAGCGCTTGCTCAAGCGTCATCTTGATTGGCGGTGTAAGCACCTGCGCGTCATCGGTACCCGATGCACGAACGTTGGTAAGCTGCTTACCTTTCAGTGCGTTAACGGTTAGGTCGTTGTCACGGCTGTGAATACCAATCACCATGCCTTCGTACACTTCCACACCGTGACCGATAAATAGGCGACCACGCTCTTGAAGGTTGAACAGCGCGTTAGTCAGCGCTTTACCCATAGCGTTAGCAATCAGTACACCGTTGACACGTTGACCGATGTTACCGCCTTTGTGTGGCGCGTAGCGATCAAACGTATGGTAAAGAAGACCAGAACCCGACGTTAGCGTCATGAATTCGGTTTGGAAACCAATCAGACCACGAGATGGCATTTCGAAGTCCATACGAACGCGGCCTTTACCGTCTGGAGACATGTCTTTTAGCTCACCTTTACGTAGGCCGATGTTCTCCATGATGCCGCCTTGGTGCTCTTCCATCACGTCGATCGTTACCGTCTCGAATGGTTCCAATAGCTGACCATTCTCTTCTTTGATGATAACTTCAGGACGCGATACCGCAAGCTCAAAGCCTTCACGACGCATGTTTTCAATCAGGATAGAGAGGTGAAGCTCACCACGGCCTGATACGCGGAATTTGTCTGGATCGTCAGTTTGCTCAACGCGTAGTGCTACGTTGTGGACCAGTTCTTTCTCTAAACGCTCAAGGATGTTACGTGACGTCACGAACTTACCTTCTTTACCCGCGAATGGAGACGTGTTGACTTGGAACGTCATGGTCACTGTTGGCTCATCAACAGACAGTGGTGGTAGCGCTTCTACTGCGTTTTGTGCACAGATGGTGTCAGAGATTTTAAGCTCACCCAGACCTGTGATGGCGATGATATCACCCGCGTTCGCTTGCTCCACTTCGTGACGCTCTAGGCCAAGGTAGCCCATGACTGTGCCAACTTTACCGTTGCGCGTTTTACCGTCTGCACCGATGATCGTCACTTGTTGGTTCGCTTTTACGCTACCACGAGTCACACGAGCCACACCGATAACACCCACGTAAGAGCTGTAGTCTAGCTGAGAAACCTGCATCTGCAGTGGACCATCAAGGTCAACATTTGGCGCATCAACCACATCAACGATGGTTTGGAATAGAGGTTCCATGTTCTCGCCTGTTGCGCCTTCTTCTAGCGTAGCCCAGCCGTTCAGTGCTGACGCGTAGACCACTTTAAAGTCTAGCTGTTCGTCGGTCGCGCCTAGGTTGTCAAATAGATCAAACACTTGATCCATTACCCAATCAGGACGAGCACCAGGGCGGTCAATCTTGTTGATGACAACGATAGGTTTTAGGCCATGTGCGAAGGCTTTTTGCGTTACGAAACGGGTTTGCGGCATCGGGCCGTCTACCGCGTCAACGATCAGTAGCACTGAGTCTACCATCGACATGATACGTTCTACTTCACCACCAAAGTCCGCGTGTCCTGGGGTATCAACGATGTTGATGCGGTAGTCATTCCAGTTGATGGCGGTGTTTTTCGCCAAAATGGTGATGCCGCGCTCTTTCTCGATGTCGTTCGAGTCCATGACTCGCTCTTCCGCTTCACCGCGAGACTCAAGCGTGCCTGATTGCTGGAGCAGTTTGTCAACCAGCGTGGTTTTACCGTGGTCAACGTGCGCGATGATCGCGATATTTCTTAAATTATCAATCTGTGGAGTAGCCATGGATTTGATTCACTCGAATATGAGAAACACGCCGTTTATCTTAGGTGAATAAGGGCCATTGCCCTATTACCTATCAAACCGCGTGCTTACTTGATTAAAAAAACGGCCATAATGTACCAGATTTTCGCAAAAAACCCAGAAATATGTGATCTGCTTCGGCTCTTTTCACCTTTATTTTCCGTTTTTTCTCACCGGCATTCCAACACGGCCTGACGTACCGACGCACCTTGCAGATTAGGTGAAAAATGCGGATTGACAATTGAGCAAAATCTAGGCTGAATGGTGTTCGGTCTTGAGTCATATTGGTGCATGAAAATGAAATTGCACCAAAACAATGCACTACCAGATCATTTTGGTGCAACAACTTGCACCAAACTTAAGCCCCATCCGCTAATTAATTGAAATTAATGGATTAATTTTTTTGGCATGATTTTGGCTTAGTTTGGATCAGCATCGGTTAATCAAGCGACACGGAATTAATCAATGCTGGATTTTTCCAAATCGAGTCATTCACGCTTTATCAACACTGGAGGTTTTCCAAGATGTCAGTAGAAAATGTTCTATCGCTGATCCAAGAGAACGAAGTTAAGTTCGTTGACCTACGTTTCACAGATACAAAGGGTAAAGAGCAACACATCTCTATCCCGGCTCACCAAATTGATGCGGACTTCTTCGAAGAAGGCAAAATGTTTGACGGTTCTTCTGTTGCTGGCTGGAAAGGCATCAACGAGTCAGACATGGTGATGATGCCAGACGCAACAAGCGCTGTACTTGACCCATTTACCGAAGATGCGACTCTGAACATTCGTTGTGACATCCTAGAGCCTGCAACCATGCAGGGCTACGATCGCGACCCACGCTCTATCGCAAAACGCGCGGAAGACTTCATGCGTTCAACAGGTATTGCTGACACAGTGCTTATCGGTCCTGAGCCAGAATTCTTCCTGTTTGATGACGTAAAATTTGCGACTGACATGTCAGGCTCATTCTACAAAATCGACGATGTAGAAGCGTCTTGGAACACAGGTTCTGATTACGAAGAAGGCAACAAAGGCCACCGTCCTGGTGTGAAAGGCGGTTACTTCCCAGTTGCGCCAGTTGACTCTTCTCAAGACATCCGTAGCGCCATGTGTTTGATCATGGAAGAGATGGGTTTGGTTGTTGAAGCGCACCACCACGAAGTGGCGACAGCGGGTCAAAACGAAATCGCAACTCGTTTCAACACATTGACAAACAAAGCTGACGAAATCCAAATCTACAAGTACGTTGTACACAACGTTGCTCACGCATTTGGTAAAACAGCGACCTTCATGCCTAAGCCACTCGTGGGTGACAACGGTAGCGGTATGCACGTTCACCAATCTCTAGCGAAAGACGGTGTGAACCTATTTGCTGGCGACAAGTACGGCGGCCTATCTGAAACTGCGCTTTACTACATTGGCGGTATCATCAAGCACGCTCGCGCAATCAACGCGTTTGCTAACCCGTCAACCAACTCGTACAAGCGTCTTGTCCCAGGCTTTGAAGCACCTGTTATGCTCGCTTACTCAGCGCGTAACCGCTCTGCATCAATCCGTATCCCTGTGGTACCAAGCCCTAAAGCGCGTCGTATCGAAGTCCGCTTCGGTGACCCAGCAGCGAACCCATACCTATGTTTCGCAGCAATGCTGATGGCGGGTCTTGACGGTATCAAGAACAAGATCCACCCAGGCGAAGCGATGGACAAAGACTTGTACGACCTACCAGCTGAAGAAGCAGCAGAAATCCCAACTGTTGCCTACTCGCTGAAAGACGCACTAGAAGAGCTGGATGCAGACCGTGAGTTCTTGACAGCAGGTGGCGTATTCTCTGACGACTTCATCGACTCTTACATCGGCCTAAAAGCGCAAGATGTAGAGAAAGTGAACATGACAACGCACCCACTAGAATTCGAACTTTACTACTCAGTATAAGTCTCGCTATAAAAAATCTAGTCGCGACGTTTCGTCACGTTACATAATTCTAAGGCTCGCCTCGCAGGCGAGCTTTTTTTATCTGTGCACTTTGCCACTCTTGACTACTATGGGTTCACACCGTCAACGTGAGAGCTTAAGTATGAAACCTCTAGCCCCTTTCACTGCGTTCACTTTACTGAGTCTATCCTTTGTAAGCCTGCCGCTTTGTTACGCCCAGACTGTCTACACTTGGGTCGATGATGAGGGGGTGCGCCACTTCAGCGATTCACCCGGTCATGAACGGGCAAGCGCGTTAACCTTACCTGACGTCGACTCCCCGCCGCCCCAACCGGAATTTGATGCCGCCGAGCCAGTGCCAAGCACAGACCATTCAAACGCACAAGCAGACGCGCGCAGCCAAGAGGCCACAAGCGCCTCTTCGGAGCACGCCGCTACCTCTTTGCAAGTGAATACACCTTTGCAAGTGACGATTATCTCACCCAGTGACGATCAAGCCGTGCGCAGCAACAGCGGCCGTTTGACGATTCAAGGCGAAGCCAACCGAAAACTGGCGATTGGCGAGCAGTTTCAACTGTTGATGAACGGTCAACCCTTTGATGCGCCAACACACCGACCAAACTGGTCCTTGACCAATGTGGACAGAGGCTCACACTCTTTTATTATTCAAGCCTTTAGAGACGGCAAGCTTATTGCATCTTCCAACCCTATTACGGTGCATCTACAGAGAGTCAGTACCGCTGCGGCGCCGAGCTCGCCCTAAGCCCATAAAATCAAGCTTTTGAGCTTTTACTCTCTCTGGGATTGCGCCATACTTGGGTGTTGCAATGCACCATTTTTGTGCATTGCACTATTCAGGTTCACGGAAGAGGGTAAACCGAGTGGAAAGTGGATTAAACGACATCATCTTGAATCATCAAGTGACCGCGATACTCATCATGAACGAGTCGCTTCAGGTTCGCTACGCCAACCCTGCTGCCGAGCAACTCTTTGCCCAGAGCATGAAACGCATTGTGGGCCAACCACTCTCTCATTTAGTTCAGCACGCTTCGATGGATCTCGCCTTGTTGTCGCAGCCTCTGCAAAGTGGTCAAAGCATTACCGACAGTGACGTGACTTTTGTCGTTGATGGCAAACCGCTGATGTTGGAGGTTACCGTCAGCCCAATATCTTGGGAAAAGAAACTGATGCTGCTGGTTGAGATGCGTAAGATCGGTCAACAGCGCCGCTTGTCACAAGAGTTGAATCAGCATGCGCAGCAGCAAGCCGCTAAACTCTTGGTGCGTGGCCTTGCGCACGAGATCAAAAACCCACTTGGCGGCCTACGTGGTGCCGCTCAGTTGCTCGAGCGCACCTTGCCCGATCCGACACTGACCGAATACACCCACATCATCATCGAGCAAGCGGATCGCCTGCGCGCCTTAGTCGACCGACTGCTTGGCCCGCAGAAACCAGGCAAAAAGCAGCTCGAAAACTTACACCTCATTTTGGAAAAAGTTCGTCAGTTGGTCGATCTAGAAGTCAATCAGCGTATCGAGATAGAACGCGACTACGACCCAAGTTTGCCGGAAATTTTGATGGACGCCGACCAAATTGAGCAGGCACTGCTCAACATCGTGAGTAATGCCGGACAGATTTTGTCATCGCAAGACAATGGCAAGATCACTATTCGCACCAGAACGGTGCATCAAACCAATATCCATGGCCAGCGCTGCAAACTGGCAGCGCGCATTGAAGTGATTGATAACGGCCCCGGCATTCCATCTGAACTGCAAGATACGCTGTTTTACCCTATGGTCAGCGGCCGAGACGGCGGAACGGGGCTAGGATTATCCATCGCGCAGAACCTTATCGATCAACATCAAGGAAAAATCGATGTCGAAAGCTGGCCAGGAAGAACCACATTTACGATTTATCTGCCCATTTAAGGTAGAGATTTATTTGCTGCCCGACGTCAAAGGCGAAGGGAAAGACTGTCATTTGGCGATGCTGTGAGGAAAGGAAGTTATGAGTAAAGGATACGTCTGGGTAGTCGATGATGACAGCTCGATTCGTTGGGTAATGGAGAAGACCTTATCGTCGGCCAATATTAAATGCGAAACTTTTGCGGACGCTGAGAGTGTCTTAATGGCCCTTGAGCGCGAGTCGCCCGATGTGTTGGTCTCGGATATTCGCATGCCGGGCATCGATGGCATTCAGCTACTCAAGCAGGTTCACGAGGCCTCACCTGACCTGCCTGTTATCATCATGACGGCGCACTCTGACCTCGATGCCGCGGTCAACGCCTACCAAAAAGGGGCGTTTGAATACCTGCCGAAACCCTTTGATGTCGACGAAACCCTCACCTTAGTGGAGCGTGCGATTACGCACAGCCACGAGCAAAAGCGTGAGCACGCCACCGCCGACCATGACACCTACAGCCCGCCAGAAATCATCGGTGAAGCACCGGCGATGCAAGAGGTATTTCGCGCCATCGGCCGACTATCACGCTCGTCCATTTCGGTGCTGATTAATGGCGAGTCCGGTACCGGTAAAGAGCTGGTAGCACACGCACTGCACCGTCATAGCCCTCGAGCGAGTAAACCGTTTATTGCCCTCAACATGGCCGCGATTCCCAAAGACTTGATTGAATCGGAGCTGTTTGGCCATGAAAAAGGGGCGTTCACCGGCGCCAACAACGTGCGTCAAGGCCGCTTTGAGCAAGCCAATGGGGGAACCCTGTTTCTGGATGAGATTGGTGACATGCCGCTCGATATTCAGACGCGTTTGCTGCGTGTCTTGGCCGATGGTCAGTTCTATCGCGTTGGCGGCCACTCGCCAATCAAAGTGGATGTGCGTATCGTTGCGGCGACCCATCAAAACTTAGAGAAACTGGTTCATGAGAACAAATTCCGCGAAGATTTGTTCCACCGCCTCAATGTCATCCGCATCAAGATTCCGTCACTGCGCGAACGCAAACAAGACATTGAAAAACTGACGCTGCACTTCTTAGCGCTGGCCGCCGAAGAGCTGGGCGTAGACGTAAAGACACTGCATCCGACCACAGTAGACACCTTAAACCGCCTCGATTGGCCGGGTAACGTGCGCCAGCTAGAGAACGTCTGTCGCTGGCTGACCGTGATGGCCAGTGGCAGTGAAGTGTTACCCAACGATTTGCCGACGCAGTTACTGCAAGACAGCCATACGACGCAAAGCAGTGGCGAAGGAAACTGGCAGCAGCAACTGTCGAGCTGGGCGCGAGACGCACTCTCCAAAGGCGACTCTGAGCTGCTCTCTTACGCACTTCCTGAATTTGAACGTATACTTTTAGAAGCAGCACTTGAACATACCAACGGTCACAAGCAGGATGCCGCAAAGCTCCTTGGTTGGGGGCGCAACACACTTACCCGCAAACTGAAAGAGCTTTACTGATTGTATTTAAAGAGAAAATCGAGATGCAACCCTTTGCATGATAAGGATCCAAGGTCTCGATTTTTCTCTGATTTTTTCCTCGCTTGACTGTTTTAAAGCCGATAAGATGACTTAACGCACACGCAAGAATCCGGACTTTATGGCGACCACTCAAATCACTCTAAGAACTGCCGTTGTTCTCCCATTCGTGATGATCTTTATCATCACACTGGGTGTGATTGTTGCGGTGCAAAAAAGCAGTTATGAAGACATGGTCGTGAACGTCAGTGACCAGGCGCTCTCGTCACTGACCGACAACGTCACCTTAGAGCTCAATCACTTTCTCAGTCCCGCCTTTGATGCCAGTCTGGCTATCAGCCACACCATCGGCTTTGGTGAGCTCTATCGTCATGATGATATGCGCCAAATCGAAGCGTATCTGCGCAGCAGCTTTTCGGATCTCTATCGCTCGATCCCTAACTTGGATGCGATTGGTTTTGGTGGTGAAGGCGCCGAATATGTCGGTTTTCGCCGCGAAGCCAATCAAGGGCTGACCTTGATGCTAAAAGACCGCCGCACTTTAGACAAACTGGTGATTTATCGCGGTCAACAGGTCTCTGGAGAGGTTCGCTCCGTCATCGATAACTATGACCCGCGTGTGCGCCCTTGGTACACGCCAATCGCAGACCATCACCATGGTGCCTGGTCGTCCATTTACGCCAATGCCGATGAGCGGCAAGAGATCACGCTGACCGCACTGACGCCCGTGTTTGCTGAAGAAAAGTTTGTCGGCGTGGTGGGTGCCGATCTGAAAATCGACACGTTTAATGCCTTCTTGCGTCAGCAGCGCGATAAGAACAGCGTGATTATTTACATTACGGATGCCGAGCAGCGTTTAGTCGCCCATTCCACCGAAGGGAGCGTCGTTTCTTGGGGGACCACGCAGAGCAAAAAAGGCGACCGCCTGCTTGCCATCGAGAGTGGTCATCCGGTGGTCAAAGCCAGTGCCTTGCACGCCAGCGAGGCCAATCTATTCCAGCAAGGACGTTTCGAGCAGCAGCAATATTATCGCTTCCCGCTTTCGCTAAATGGCCAACGTTACTTCAACCACATTACGCCCTACACCGACTCGCATGGTTTGACCTGGTATATCGGCGTCGCCATCGCTGAGCAAGATTTACTGGGCGATTTGGCACAAAGTCAGCGCAACGGTTGGTTAACGGGTTTATTGGTCAGCGTCTTGGGGGTCCTCGTCTGCCTTATCGCTCTGAACAAAGTGGTCAAACCCATCACCTCAACCGCTGATGCCGCCAAGCATCTTGCCAAAGGCGATTGGGATAGCCACATGCCTAAACCTGGCCATATCTATGAAACCAATCTCTTGGTGTTCGCGTTTAACGAAATGGCAAACAACCTCAAAGCCTCTTTCAAAGCCTTAAAATCGCAACTGCTGTACGACTCGCTGACTCGCTTATATAGCCGTGAAGGGCTGGTCGATACCTGTGATAGCCTGAGAAAGCTCGAGGGGACCCTGCTGTTAGTCGGGATCAACAAATTCCGTGATATCAATGACAGCCTCGGCCACCTGCAAGGCGATCAACTGCTGGCGATCATTGCAGAGCGGCTGAAAACACGGTTTGAACAAAACAGCTATTTGGCGCGCATCGGTGGGGATGAGTTTGCGATTTATATTCCCGCTCATCGCGACAACGAACCTGCCAATGTCTACGCTAACCAAGTGTTGCAGATGTTTGCCTCGCCGTTTTCCATGGCGAGTGAAAATGTGGTGGTCAATGTCTCCGTCGGGATTGTGGAAGAAGGGCCAAGCCACAACATGACCCTGTGGCTAAGAAACGGCAGTATTGCCCTGAGTAACGCTAAGCAAGAGCCGTCCAACATCAGTTACTACAAACCTGAGATGGCGGATATTTCGCGTAAACGCACACTGATGCAAGCGAAGATCCAATCCGGCGTGGAGAAGCAAGAGTTTTTGCCTTTCTATCAACCGATCGTCGATTTAGCCACTGGCAAGGTGGTCGGCGCCGAAGCGCTAGCACGTTGGCAATCCGCAGACTCTGGGCTTATCTCTCCTATGGAGTTCATCCCTATCGCTGAAGAGAGCGGACTGATTGGCGCCATCGGTGAGACCATTTTGCGTCAAGCGTGTAACGACACGGTGAAGGGGATGCAAGAAGGCAAATGGGATGAGGATTTCCATATCCACGTCAATTTGTCGGTCAAACAACTGTCGAATGTCGATTTGATTGCCTCACTCAAGCGCATCCTTGATGAGTCCGGACTCGATGCCGATAACCTGACGTTGGAAATCACCGAGTCCCGTATTGTCGATAATGACCCAGTGATCATCAAAAACATGCGGGCCATTCGCGATCTTGGTGTCCACATCGCCATCGATGATTTTGGTACGGGTTACAGTTCACTGGCGTATTTGCACAAGCTGCCGTTCGATTGTCTAAAGATCGATCGCACCTTTGTCAACAAAATGCGCCCAGAGCAGCTCGATACGTCGATCGTCGCTGCGATTGTCAACATGACCAAGAGCATGAAAGTGGAACTGGTTGCCGAAGGGATCGAGACCCAAGAGCAAGCGAAAATGCTCACCTCCCTCGCCTGTCCATTAGGTCAAGGCTTCCTCTACAGCCGCCCGATTACCTATCAGGATTGGCCAACAGATCTGGTTAACATGAAGCGATAATCAGCACATCGGGTCGATTTTGCGCGCTTATCCTACTGACACTCACATCATTGACTCTTATACTTAGCTCAAATTAGACCCATTGGATCCGTCATAATGATAACGAAAAATCTCCCGCTTACCGATTTGCACCGTCACCTTGACGGCAATATTCGCACTCAAACGATTTTAGAACTGGGCCAGAAGTTTGGCGTCGCCTTGCCCGCGTATGATGTGGCATCGTTAACCCCCCACGTGCAAATTGTGGAAGCAGAGCCTTCATTGGTTGCCTTTTTGTCCAAGCTTGATTGGGGCGTAGCGGTCTTGGGTGATCTCGACGCGTGTCGCCGAGTCGCCTACGAAAACGTGGAAGATGCTCTGAATGCTCGTATTGACTATGCCGAACTGCGTTTCTCTCCTTACTACATGGCGATGAAACACAAACTGCCCGTGGCTGGTGTGGTGGAAGCCGTCGTCGATGGTGTAAAAGCGGGTGTGCGAGATTTTGGCATTCAAGCCAATCTGATTGGGATCATGAGCCGCACCTTTGGCACCGATGCCTGCCAGCAAGAGTTGGATGCGATTTTGACACAGAAAGATCACATTGTCGCCGTTGACCTCGCTGGTGATGAACTCGGCCAACCCGGTGATCGCTTCGTGAAGCACTTTAAGCAAGTGAAGGATGCGGGCCTCAACGTCACGGTTCACGCTGGTGAAGCGGCGGGAGCAGAAAGCATGTGGCAAGCAATTAACCAACTTGGTGCGACGCGTATTGGCCACGGCGTAAAAGCCATCCACGATCCGAAATTGATGGATTATCTCGCTGAGCAGCGCATTGGCATTGAGTCCTGCCTGACGTCTAATATCCAAACCAGTACCGTGGATTCATTGGCCAACCACCCAATTAAGACCTTCCTTGAACATGGCGTGCTAGCCTGTCTCAACACCGACGACCCTGCTGTTGAGGGCATCGAGCTTCCTTATGAGTATGAGGTCGCCGCGCCGCAAGCAGGCTTGTCAGCAGAGCAAATCCGTCAAGCTCAGATCAATGGTTTAGAGTTGGCCTTTTTGTCCGAAGCCGACAAACAAGCCCTGAGAGAGAAAGTCGCCCAACGCGTCTAGACCGCATCTAGCCAACCGCATCTAGCCAGCCATAGTGCTGGCTTTTTTGTATTTGGCATTTGTGGGTGTCGTTTTTGAGGGCAAAGGTCAAGGACAGGTAGTTTGCAGCGACTCGAAAAACACATGATGGTGACAGTCGCAGTCGGTAGATATAGATTTGAAAACGTAGATATGCTCAGATATGAAAAAAGCCTCGCTATCACTAGCGAGGCTTTCAATGGTGGCGGAGAGATAGGGATTTGAACCCTAGATACGCTATTAACGTATGCCGGTTTTCAAGACCGGTGCTTTCAACCACTCAGCCATCTCTCCACAAATTGTCTAATCAAAGTCTTACTCACCCTTAAAGGTCGCTTTGATTAGGAAATTGTTTCTGTAACGCTGCAGATTTTGGTGTGAGAAGCGCAATGTGCAGTCGCACATGAGCATCACAGTAGCAAAAGATGCAAGTTACGGGAACAATTTATAATCAAAGCCTGGCGATGTCCTACTCTCACATGGGGAAGCCCCACACTACCATCGGCGCTAATTCGTTTCACTTCTGAGTTCGGCATGGAATCAGGTGGGTCCAAATCGCTATGGTCGCCAAGCAAAATTTGTTTAAGTTCCTAGAAGCTGAGTGCCTAGTTCCTAGAACTTAATAATTCGGAAAGCTGTTTACGTTCTTACACATTCAATGTTCTTTCATCGAGTCCATCAAAACCCTTTGGGTGTTGTATGGTTAAGCCTCACGGGCAATTAGTACAGGTTAGCTCAACGCCTCACAGCGCTTACACACCCTGCCTATCAACGTTCTAGTCTCGAACAACCCTTAAGGATACTTAAAGTATCAGGGAAGACTCATCTCAGGGCTCGCTTCCCGCTTAGATGCTTTCAGCGGTTATCGATTCCGAACTTAGCTACCGGGCAATGCGTCTGGCGACACAACCCGAACACCAGAGGTTCGTCCACTCCGGTCCTCTCGTACTAGGAGCAGCCCCCTTCAATCTTCCAACGCCCACGGCAGATAGGGACCGAACTGTCTCACGACGTTCTAAACCCAGCTCGCGTACCACTTTAAATGGCGAACAGCCATACCCTTGGGACCGACTTCAGCCCCAGGATGTGATGAGCCGACATCGAGGTGCCAAACACCGCCGTCGATATGAACTCTTGGGCGGTATCAGCCTGTTATCCCCGGAGTACCTTTTATCCGTTGAGCGATGGCCCTTCCATTCAGAACCACCGGATCACTATGACCTGCTTTCGCACCTGCTCGAATTGTCATTCTCGCAGTCAAGCGGGCTTATGCCATTGCACTAACCTCACGATGTCCAACCGTGATTAGCCCACCTTCGTGCTCCTCCGTTACTCTTTGGGAGGAGACCGCCCCAGTCAAACTACCCACCAGGCACTGTCCTCACCCCGGATAACGGGGCCAAGTTAGAACATCAAACATACAAGGGTGGTATTTCAAGGTCGGCTCCACAGATACTGGCGTACCTGCTTCAAAGCCTCCCACCTATCCTACACATGTAGGCTCAATGTTCAGTGCCAAGCTGTAGTAAAGGTTCACGGGGTCTTTCCGTCTAGCCGCGGGTACACTGCATCTTCACAGCGATTTCAATTTCACTGAGTCTCGGGTGGAGACAGCGTGGCCATCATTACGCCATTCGTGCAGGTCGGAACTTACCCGACAAGGAATTTCGCTACCTTAGGACCGTTATAGTTACGGCCGCCGTTTACCGGGGCTTCGATCAAGAGCTTCGACCGAAGTCTAACCCCATCAATTAACCTTCCGGCACCGGGCAGGCGTCACACCGTATACGTCATCTTACGATTTTGCACAGTGCTGTGTTTTTAATAAACAGTTGCAGCCACCTGGTATCTGCGACTCTCAATAGCTCCATCCGCAAGGGACTTCACCGTCAAGAGCGTACCTTCTCCCGAAGTTACGGTACCATTTTGCCTAGTTCCTTCACCCGAGTTCTCTCAAGCGCCTTGGTATTCTCTACCCGACCACCTGTGTCGGTTTGGGGTACGATTCCAACTTATCTGAAGCTTAGAGGCTTTTCCTGGAAGCATGGCATCAATGACTTCACGCCCTTGGGCGCTCGACGTCGTGTCTC
>NZ_JCBDGH010000017.1:0-3817 GCF_059833955.1 Vibrio sp. R15-SG3-ISO1A | reverse complement strand
TCCGACCACCCATCACTGTCGGACATATCGGGGGCACCGGCAATGGTGTTTTCTTCATCGGCCCACTCGCCGAAATCGATCATTTGACACTGTTTACTGCAAAACGGGCGGTGAGGGCTTTTTTCGCTCCACTCGACGTTTTGGCCGCACTGTGGGCATGGAACCACGGTAATCTTAGACATCATGCTTTCCTATTTCTTCGGAGTTTAGCCGCAGTATACCGAACTTAGCGCCGCGCTTCATTAAACAGCGGGATGCCGATAGTAAAGGGGGAGCGATGCCGATGGCAAAGAGTGAGATTAGCTGCAGACGGCCAATTTAAATGGAATGCTCGAGGCACAGGCTTGGCCAGATTCAAAGTCGATGAACTTGATGGCGAAACGGTTTTTATGCCCGGAGATCATCGGGTAAACGCCCGTTTCTAGGGGGATTTCAAGACGTAGAATGTTGGCCTCTGTCGCATCACTCTGATAGAAGCCGTTGTTGGCAAGGCGCTCTCGCAGTTGACCGGTTTCACGCGTAAGACGCAGCCACAGTTTCAACGCTTGTGTCAGTGGGGCCAGGTTGGTGGACCACTTTTGCGCATCCGCTTGTTTTTTCTCAAGTGGAAGGTGGAGCCAGTGGTGCAGTGCCGGCAAGTCAAAACAGCATGAGCCGCCGGGCAGGTTAAAGCGTTGGCGAATGGCGCTTAAGAAGCGGTCTTCTTTCAGGCTCTGGCCAAAACGCTCCGCCGCCATCAGCTCGCTGTGCACGCCATCAATTTCATCCAATACCGCGCGCAGCATTTCCAGATTAACGCCATCGATATTGAGATAGGCTCGATAGCTAAGGCGCTGCTTTTCGATGTCTTTGGCTAACTCGCTTTTGAGCTGAATCTGCTCAAAGATTTCCAGCAGATCAAACAGGGAGCGGAAGAAGATCAGATGCTGCATTTCGTCACCAAACTGCGCCGCTTTATCCATCTGCGTCAGCAAGGCTTCAACGCGAAGATAAATGCGAGTTTTCTCATTGAGTGGGTGTTCGAAATAGTGCTTGGTCATTGATCAATGGCTCTGGGTTGTACTGCCTTTATTCTCACAGATTTTCCCTACAGATTTCTAGGAACTTTTGATGCAATTCTGTGATTTGAGGCAAAAGTTTCTCGTTTGTTGCATCATTTTTAATCACATCATCGGCAATCGCCAAACGTTCCTCTCGGCTTGCTTGCGCACTGAGAATCGCACGGGCTTGTTTTTCGTCGACATTGTCACGGGCCATCGTTCGCTCAATCTGAATTTCTGGCGCCACATCGACCACAAGGACGCGCTGAGCCAGTGCTTGGAGATTGTTTTCCACCATCAGAGGGATCACAAGCAGCGCATAGGGTGAGGTGACCTGCTCAAGCTCGGCGAGCATCTTTTGACGAATCATCGGGTGGAGCAGGTTATCCAGCCAGGTTTTCTCTTTGGGATCGGAAAAGATGGCTTCGCGCAGTGCGGCTCGATTCAAGCTGCCATCTGCTTGCAACATCGATGCGCCGTAGCGCTCGGCGATGGCTTTTAAACCCTCGCTGCCCGGTTTCACCACTTCGCGCGCTACGACATCGGCATCGACAATATCGATGGCAAAGTGTTGCTGAAATAGGTTTGCGACGGTGGTTTTACCACTGGCAATGCCGCCTGTTAATCCCACGATCAACGCCATATTAGATTCCTACCATCTCCGTCAGATACCAGTGAAGTAGACCATCGCCCCACATCATGCTGATAAAGCCAGCGATCGCGAGATAAGGGCCAAAGGGAAAGGCTTTGTCGATGCCTTGCTGCTTGAGCCTGAGTTGAATCAAGCCAAACATCAGCCCAACCACAGATGAAAGTAAGATGATCATCGGAAGTGCTTGCCAGCCGAGCCATGCGCCAAGGGCGGCGAGCAGTTTAAAATCGCCATAGCCCATGCCCTCTTTGCCAGTGACTAACTTAAACAGCCAATAGACGCTCCATAGGGCCAAGTAACCGGCCATCGCGCCAATGACGGCTTCCTCAAGCGAGACGGGGCTGATGTTCAATAGCGCCAGTGCCAACCCCGCCCACACCAGTGGTAACGTCAACTGATCGGGCAGTAGCATGGTGTCGAGGTCGATAAAGGTCGCGCAGAGAAGAACAAAGGTGAACAGCAGCAGCGCGAGGCTCATCACTGAGAAGCCAAATTGCCAGGCAACCAGTACAGATAGGCCAGCCGACAGCAGTTCAATTAAGGGGTAACGCGCACTGATGGGGGCTTGGCAATGAGCACATTGCCCCCGCAGCATCAGCCAACTGACCACCGGAATATTATCGATAAGGCGCAGTGGTGAGTCGCATTTTGGGCATGTCGAACGGGGAATGCTGAGATTATAGGTCCCTTCAGGGGGCGCTATCTTGTACTCAGGGAAGCTCTCGGCGCACTCGCTACGCCACTCTCGCTCCATAATGATGGGTAGGCGGTGGATCACCACGTTAAGAAAGCTGCCAATAATTAAGCCAAACACGCCTGCCAGCGTAGGAAAAAGCCAAGGGTAGTACTCAAACAGCGCAATCAAGAGAAGTGCCTTATCCAATCAATAGAGTGCTCATCTTATCCTAATACACTCATTAAGTTAAAGATGGGCAGGTACATAGCCACGACCAATCCTCCC
Organism: Vibrio sp. R15-SG3-ISO1A; assembly: GCF_059833955.1. Taxonomy (NCBI): domain Bacteria; kingdom Pseudomonadati; phylum Pseudomonadota; class Gammaproteobacteria; order Vibrionales; family Vibrionaceae; genus Vibrio; species Vibrio sp. R15-SG3-ISO1A. Next base: position 1,164 of record NZ_JCBDGH010000017.1, on the reverse strand, counting down.
ACCACCACACCCAGGAAAATAATGATCAGTGGTTCGAGGATCTTGCCCAAGTTATCGACCGTGTTATCGACTTCAAACTCGTAGATGGTGGCGATTTTATTAAGCATATCATCAAGTCGCCCCGACTCTTCGCCGATCATCACCATTTGCAGTACCATCTCGGGGAATGATTGCGTATTTCGCATCGCAATGTACATCGGCATTCCGGCGGCGGTATCGTCATACACTTTATCAATTGCGGTTTGGTAATGCAGGTTGTTGGCGGTTTTCGCGGAGGTTTTGAGACTTGAGAGAATCGGAATGCCAGCGCTAAAGCTGGTGGCAAGCGTGCGGCTAAACTTGGCGATAGAGGCTTTGGTCAATACGCCGCCAATCACGGGCATTTTCAATCCTATCCGGCTCGATATCAGTTTGATTCGGGCCGATTTTTGTTTGGCGATTTTTAGCACAATGGCTGAAATACCCACGCCGAGCGCCGCAGGTAAGCTGTAGGTTTGGGTGAGATGAGACAGTTGGAGCACCTGTTGCGTAAACCAAGGCAGCTCGGCGCCAAACCCCTGAAACATGCTTTCAAACTCAGGAATGACCATAGTGAGCATCAAGTAGGAGACCCCCAACGCGGTGAATACTACCATCGCAGGGTAGATCAGCGCCTTGATGACTTTCGCGCGCAGCTGCTCCGATTTTTCACGATAGAGTGCAAGGCGTTCAAACACTTGTGGCAAGTTGCCCGCTTGCTCTCCGGTGGCGACCATATCGATGTACAAGGTATCAAAGTGGCTAGAGGCGTTGCGCATCGCTTTTGAAATCGGCGTACCGGCTTCAATGCTTTTGCCGATTTGTGCCAATACTGATTTCATTTCGGCTTTCTTGTGATTATCGCCCACCAACTTGATCGCCTGAATGATCGGAATGCCAGTGGCGAGCATGGTCGACAACTGACGGGTGAGAATGGTGATGTCTTTGCCCTTGATGCGCTGCGTTGCGCGGGTTATGGCGGAGACACTGCGTTTTTTGATCTTTTTAACTTGAATATGCTGCGCTTTCAGTTTGTCACGCACCTCGCTCTCGGTTAAAGCGAGATAGTGACCAGAGACTTTCTTCCCTGAACTATTGAGGCCTTTCCAGCGGTAGTTTTTCAGTTGTGCTTGTTTTTGGATGGGC
>NZ_JCBDGH010000016.1:0-2271 GCF_059833955.1 Vibrio sp. R15-SG3-ISO1A | reverse complement strand
TTTTGAATATCGACCTAGATGGCTTTAAGTTCATTAATGACACCTACGGGCATGCCGCGGGCGATAAGGTGCTGGTGGCGGTGGCTGAGCGTTTGGTTAGCACGTTACGCGCCTCGGACACTGTAGCTCGGGTTGGCGGGGATGAGTTTTTAGCTATGCTACCACGTGTCAATCGTGAAGAGGACGTAGACCGCATTCGCACGGAGTTAACTAAAGCGATTGCCCGAAACCCAATCATATATGAGCAGCACTTGATCACAATAGAGGTGAGTATCGGCCACGCGATGTACAACGCGAATATGCGCAATATTAATCAGCTGCTCAAGCTCGCGGATAGCAGTATGTATGACATCAAACGCCATCACCGCAAGGGATTCGGCACGTCTTAGAGGTGGATGATGAAGAACTTGACTCAATGGCTAGCGGCGTACGGTGAGAGCCATCAAAACCCGATTAATCAGAAAATTCATAAAGTGGCTGTGCCGGGTATTTTCTTGTCGGTCGTTGGGCTGATTTGGTCACTGCCGAGTTTGGAGTTGTATGGGCTCCGTCTCAATTGGGTTTGGGTGGCCGCACTCCCTGTGATGATGTTCTATTTTCGCTTGTCGCTTAGCGTGTTTATTATGATGCTAGGCTTCCTTCTCGCGTGTATTGCGTTAATTTGGTCTCTGGAGATCATGAGGGCGCCGGTGTTGCTTGTCTCCATAGCACTGTTTGCGGTGCTCTGGATAGCACAATTTATTGGTCATAAGATCGAAGGGAAGAAGCCGTCGTTTTTCGAAGATATCCAATTTCTTCTGATTGGACCGATTTGGGTATTTCGTAAACGCTAGTCGATGATTCTATCCCTTGTTCTCTGCGCCGCCTAACCGATGTTGGGCGGCGCTTGTTTGATCTCTGGGAAACTCGATGCGTCATGGTTTGCATTTTGCAATAATTAATATTTTCGCAAAACGCAATTATTCTTATTTTGCTTGACGATTATGTGTTCTGTTTGCATGAAACTGATGACGAAGTGAGCGAAGTGATTGATTTTTGGTTAACTTAAAAGTTGGCACGGTTACTGCTTTATTTATAGTGACCCTTATTAAGCCGAGGGTCACCTAGCCAACTGACGTTGTTAGTGAATACGATTTTGTTCACAATCACATACAGCCAATCACACCGATTTGTGATTGGCTTTTTTCTTTCTGTCTCGCCTTGCTGTCTCGAATGGGGTTTCTTCAACCTCTATTCACCACCTTGGCAATTTTCATAACAGCTCGGTTTCCTCGGACAGACGGCACCTCGTGAGCATATCACGCGTGCATCTGACTGAATGCCTCGCTCAATCCAGTTAATGTTCAGTATTTTAGCGATGGTGGTGAATTCACGGCTGATATGACGTGGAATGGGGGCACTACCACCCTGACTGACGCATAAACTTTTGAGTTCCTGAGCGATATCGTGTGAATTTCCGCCCTGAGCATCAATGGCTGGGTTAAGATCGATGCCTGCGCACAAGACGCGGTTGTTCCCTGCAGGATCGGTCATGTTGACTGACTCACAGCAGTAAATTCTTGGCTCATCCCCGACATTGAGAATAGATATTTGCGCTGAGCTACCTTGTTGCGGCTCAGATAAGCGGCGGAAAACAGCCCAGTGCTGACACGGGTCATTGACCTTCCGCATGTTGCCCCAAGGAAGCGGGATCCCGTTACCACGATAGACCGCTTTAAGCTTGTTTTGTCCGTACGCATCAAAATAGTGCCAGTGAGGATAGGGCGAAACGACGGTCATACGACGCATCGCCACTGATGGTGATACGCCTGCTTTGAGGTGGACGTCAATCTCATACCCGCTGCGGTCTAGTAATTGTCGGAAAGGGACTTTAGGGCAAAGTAGCGCGCCCGCAAAAAAACTCGACTCAAAATCACGCCACGCTTGCAAAATGTCTTGCGAGTTGAGCTCTGAGCTCGGCGTGGTTTGGTTGTAGTCCTCCCAGCTGTTGGCATGCCCCACCGTCAGTACGCTTTTCAACCCTTCTTTGCTGTGCAGAACACAATGGCCGATATAGACCGCCAAATCATACTTAAGGCGAGTCGGATACTCTTTGAGGATTTCATTAAGGAAAAGAGTACCGGGCGGTTCAAAGAAGGATGTCACGACTTGCTTGGCGTTAATCCCAAGCTCATCCACCACATCTTGCGGTGCGCGTTTGACCCAGCGAATGGTGAGCCCAAGGCTTCGGGCAATGCCCATCAAATCTTCCGCTGAGAGGTTGAGGCGTTT
>NZ_JCBDGH010000015.1:0-21415 GCF_059833955.1 Vibrio sp. R15-SG3-ISO1A | reverse complement strand
TAGTCGAAGATCTTAGCAACAACACCAGCACCAACTGTACGGCCACCTTCGCGGATTGCGAAACGTAGACCTTCGTCCATCGCGATTGGTGCGATTAGCTCTACAGTCATCTTGATGTTATCGCCTGGCATTACCATTTCTACGCCTTCAGGTAGCTCGATGTTACCTGTTACGTCAGTTGTACGGAAGTAGAACTGTGGACGGTAGCCTTTGAAGAATGGAGTGTGACGACCACCTTCATCTTTAGATAGTACGTATACTTCTGACTCGAACTTAGTGTGTGGAGTGATTGAACCAGGCTTAGCTAGTACTTGACCACGCTCAACTTCGTCACGCTTAGTACCACGTAGAAGTGCACCAACGTTCTCACCCGCACGACCTTCGTCTAGAAGCTTACGGAACATCTCAACACCAGTACATGTTGTAGTAGTAGTGTCTTTGATACCTACGATAGCAACTTCGTCACCTACGTTTAGGATACCGCGCTCGATACGACCTGTTACTACTGTACCACGACCTTGGATTGAGAATACGTCTTCGATTGGCATTAGGAACGGCATGTCTACTGCACGCTCTGGCTCTGGGATGTAGTTGTCTAGCGCTTCTGCTAGTTCAACAATTTTCGCTTCCCACTGCTCTTCGCCGTTTAGTGCGCCTAGTGCAGAACCTTGGATAACTGGTAGGTCATCACCTGGGAAATCGTACTCAGATAGAAGTTCACGTACTTCCATTTCTACTAGTTCTAGTAGCTCTTCATCGTCAACCATGTCACATTTGTTCATGAATACGATGATGTAAGGAATACCAACCTGACGGCCTAGTAGGATGTGCTCACGAGTTTGTGGCATTGGGCCATCTGTCGCAGCAACAACTAGGATACCACCGTCCATCTGTGCAGCACCTGTGATCATGTTCTTAACATAATCCGCGTGTCCTGGACAGTCTACGTGTGCGTAGTGACGAGTTGGAGTGTCGTACTCTACGTGAGAAGTTGCGATTGTGATACCGCGCTCACGCTCTTCTGGAGCGTTATCGATAGATGCGAAGTCACGAGCAGCACCGCCGTAAACTTTTGCAAGAGTAGTACAGATAGCTGCAGTTAGAGTTGTTTTACCGTGGTCAACGTGGCCGATAGTACCAACGTTTACGTGCGGTTTTACACGTTCAAATTTTTCTTTAGGACACGTTCGTGTTCCTTCCTAGTTATAATTCGCACGATCAGAATTGATCGAGACGCGCCAGAAATTGCTATTTTATGCGCCAACGTCCGTCAGCGCAATATTTCGACGCCTTGATCTTTAAAAAAAGCACACACTTTTTCAATGATCAAGCCGCTTCATTAATAACCTCGCTCTGCAACAATTTTGTCTGCAAAGTTTTTCGGTACTTCAGCGTACTCATTAAACTCCATAGAGTAAGACGCACGGCCTTGAGTCGCAGAACGGAGGTCTGTAGCGTAACCAAACATCTCAGAGAGTGGCACTTGGGCACGGATAATTTTAATACCCGCAACACCATCGTCCATACCTTCGATCATACCGCGACGGCGGTTGAGGTCACCTACAACGTCACCCATCCAGTCTTCAGGAGTGGTGACTTCAACATTCATCATCGGCTCAAGAAGTACAGGTTGTGCTTCTAATGAACCCTTCTTGAATGCCATCGAGCCAGCGATCTTAAACGCCATCTCGTTAGAGTCAACATCGTGGTAAGAACCGTCGAACAAGGTCGCTTTAATATCTAGTACAGGGTAGCCTGCTAGAACACCACTGTTCATTTGCTCTTCGATACCTTTCGCTACCGAGCTGATGTATTCCTTAGGAACCACACCACCCACGATTTCGTCGACAAAGACAAAACCCGCACCCGGTTCAGAGGGCTCTAGTTTGATCCATACGTGACCATATTGACCACGACCACCAGATTGGCGAACAAACTTGCCTTCCACTTCCGCGCTGCCGCGGATCGTTTCACGGTAAGCCACCTGAGGTTTACCTACGTTGCAGTCGACGCTGAACTCACGCTTCATTCGGTCAACGATGATATCTAAGTGAAGCTCACCCATACCCGAGATCAAGGTTTGACCCGTTTCATCATCCGTTTCGACGCGGAATGAGGGATCTTCTGCAGCCAGTTTACCCAACGCAATCGCCATCTTTTCTTGATCGGCAACAGAGCGTGGCTCTACGGCAATCTGAATCACTGGAGCAGGGAATTCCATGCGCTCTAGGATCACCTTGTGGTTTGCATCACAAAGCGTATCACCCGTGGTGACATCTTTCAGGCCGATCGCAGCCGCAATGTCACCCGCGCGGATTTCTTTGATCTCTTCACGCTTGTTGGAATGCATCTGAACGATACGCCCAAAGCGCTCTTTCTTCTGCTTCACTGAGTTGTACACAGCATCGCCTGAGTTGACGACACCTGAGTAAACGCGCATGAAGGTAAGCGTGCCAACAAACGGGTCGGTGGCAATTTTAAATGCCAACGCTGAGAACGGTTCGTTATCGTCAGCATGGCGCTCAACGTCGTTTTCGTTCTCATCGATGCCTTTGATCGCAGGTACATCGATCGGTGATGGTAGGTATTCCACCACGGCATCCAGCACGGCTTGCACGCCTTTGTTCTTAAACGCACTACCACAAGTGGCCAATACGATTTCGTTATTCAGTGTACGAGTGCGAAGTGCTTGCTTGATTTCACTCTCGGTCAACTCACCTTCTTCAAGGTATTTGTCCATCAACTCTTCGCTGGCTTCCGCTGCTGATTCAACTAGGTTACTGCGCCACTCTTCAGCCAGATCAACCATATCTGCTGGAATCTCTTCATAATTGAAGGTCATACCTTGGTCAGCTTCGTTCCAGTTGATCATCTTCATCTTGATAAGATCAATCACGCCTCGGAACTCATCTTCCGCACCAACGTTAAGTTGGATAGGCACAGGATTGGCGCCCAAACGAGTCTTGATTTGCTTAACGACACGAAGGAAGTCAGCGCCTGCACGGTCCATCTTATTGACGAACACCATGCGAGGGACATGATACTTGTCTGCTTGACGCCAAACCGTTTCCGATTGCGGCTCAACACCAGATGAACCACAGAAAACGACAACGGCGCCGTCGAGTACGCGCAACGAGCGCTCTACTTCGATGGTAAAATCAACGTGTCCAGGAGTATCAATGATGTTAATGCGGTGATCTTGGAATTGCGCTTCCATACCACGCCAGAAAGTGGTCGTGGCAGCGGAGGTGATAGTGATACCACGCTCTTGCTCCTGCTCCATCCAGTCCATGGTAGCAGCGCCATCGTGAACCTCACCAATCTTATGAGAAAGACCAGTGTAGAATAGAATACGTTCACTTGTGGTGGTTTTACCTGCGTCTACGTGAGCGACGATACCAATATTACGGTAGCGCTCAATCGGTGTTTTACGAGCCACGATAGAATCCTCTTCAATTGGGATATAGGGACTATTGCTATGTCGAAACGACAGAACGAAGAATGCTCGAGTTGAGCGTGGGCGTCTTCAGTTAACGATGTCGCGCTTTAGATGAGCGATTTTCTGTGTTTCAGATATAGCAATAGTTCCTAGCTTGCGCATAGGAACTATTGAAGTGCTGCGAGAGATCTCGCAGCACGATAAAGGTATTACCAACGGTAATGTGCGAACGCTTTGTTTGCGTCAGCCATGCGGTGAACGTCTTCACGTTTCTTAACCGCAGTACCTTTGTTCTCAGACGCGTCTAGCATTTCAGCAGCTAGGCGTTGAGCCATAGATTTTTCACCACGCTTACGCGCAGCTTCAACCAACCAACGCATAGCAAGTGCGTTACGGCGAACCGGACGAACTTCTACAGGTACTTGGTAAGTTGAACCACCTACACGGCGAGATTTAACCTCTACCGCTGGGCGAACATTTTCAAGAGCTTCTTCAAATACAGCTAAGTGATCTTTACCAGATTTCTCAGCCATAGTGTCTAGTGCAGTGTAAACAATTTTCTCTGCAGTAGATTTCTTACCGTCAACCATTAGGATGTTAACGAATTTTGCCAGCAGTTCAGATTTGAACTTTGGATCTGGAAGGATCTTACGCTGACCGATGACGCGACGACGTGGCATGGATTTTCTCCGTTGTCTTCTTCAGGTTATCCAAAACTTTTCAGTTTCTTCAAAAATTAAATATAATTTAGTGTTTGGCCTTACTTAACGGATACCATTAAGATTTTGGACGCTTAACACCGTACTTAGAACGACCTTGTTTACGGTCGTTAACGCCAGCACAGTCTAGTGCGCCGCGAACTGTGTGGTAACGTACACCCGGAAGGTCTTTTACACGACCGCCGCGGATTAGAACAACTGAGTGCTCTTGAAGGTTGTGGCCTTCACCACCGATGTACGAAGTCACTTCGAAGCCGTTCGTTAGACGAACACGACATACTTTACGAAGTGCTGAGTTAGGTTTTTTAGGTGTAGTAGTGTAAACACGAGTACATACACCACGTTTTTGTGGACACGCTTCTAGTGCAGGCACGTTGCTTTTAACAACTTGCTTTGCACGAGGCTTACGTACCAACTGGTTAATAGTTGCCATTAACTAGCTCCTGATTTACTTGAAAGTAAGCTTTGTGAAAAATCTATCCCAAATCACGAATGGTAATTAGGGACGCAAAATTCTATGCAGCAGTGAGAGGTGTGTCAAGAAATATACGGATCTTTTTTGTCCACTTTCCCCGATAGGCCAGTGATGACTCAATCCCAAGTCAGCGATGTCTCGTGAGAGACCGTCAGGTCAACAAACTCACCGTGGTCAATCAGACGATAAGATGGGCTCAAACGTGACGTCATACCGCGCGCCGATGCATCACTGTGTAAGACGTGAACCTGATGCGCCTTAAGCGCTGTAAAAAGGGGGCTATGCATGGTCGCGCCGTAGATCGCCTCTTCAATCAGTATCAAGTCATCTTGTGTAGGATGGGCAATACGCAGCGCGTCTGCCAACGCGGATTGTGATTTAATAATATGAAGCATGTTACCTCTTAGAACGACAGCAGCGCCGACGCTTTTGCCAACTCGGCTTGTATTTCAGAAACCGAGAGAGGCCTAGCATCGATAACGAGATCGGCATGCGATAGACCCCGTTCAGATAACGATGCGGCGCAGACAAACACATCCTCGATGTCATAAAGCTCAAACAGCTTCATCATAGGTGCGTACTCTTTACAGAGTATGTCACTGGCTTGCTGCCCTTGCAGTAACTGATACACACCATCGCCACTGAAGATGACGGCAATCGATTCACAGTACGCCGATGCGGCCATCAATGCATCGATGCCTTCTCGACCTGAGGCGGTGGCATGAGGTGCACTGCGAAAGAAATACGTGAGCTGACTCAAAACTGCACCACCCTATCTTGACTCAACATCGCCTCAGCCAGACTACCTAGCCCCGCTTGAACAAAACCTTCACTGAGGTTGCTGTTTGGTAGTGCATGCAGTGTAGCTTCATCATCACTGACAATTCCGCGACGTAGCGCGGCGGCCACACAAGTTTCAAGACGCACGCCATGCTCGGCAGCCAATGCTTGCCATGCTTGGGTTAAGTCCCACTCATCATTGGCGGGCACCACGAGACGACTGGCATTGCTGACGCCATCTTGATAGAAAAATACGCTCACCAATTGATGGCCTTTTTCGATTAACGCAAGGGCAAACTGGTAGGCACTGCGTGCAGACTGCGTACCATACACACCGCCATTCACCACCAAGGTGTAACTCAATGCGCTCATCTTTCGTCTTCTTCCGTTTTTCGCTGACGGATATAGAGATACACGGTGTGCTTAGAGATATTCAAACGATCGGCGACACGGTTGATCGCGTCTTTGATGTCAAAAATGCCCTTATCATACAACTCCATCACAATTTGGCGATTTTTGGTGTTATTTGATACTGACTTGTCAGCATTGATCTCTTCAATGGTGCGTTCAACCGTCTGATCCACCAGCTCTTCAACATCGCTCGCAAAGTTAACCGATGAAGCGGCTTGTTTGGCTTCTTCGGTCGGCATAAACGATTGCAGCACTTGCGAGAAGGGCGCATCCAGGTTGACGTTGATACACAAAAGGCCAATCACCCGGTTCTCGCCATTGCGAATAGCAACGGTGATAGACTTCATGAGCACACCGCCTTTCGCGCGCGTAAAGTAAGAGCGAGAGAAGTTACGCTCTGATCCTTCGATATCACGCAGCATTTTCAACGCCAAATCGGTGATCGGCGATCCCACTTGGCGTCCGGTATTTTCGCCATTGGCAATCTTAATCGCAGAGGTGTTGAGATCTTCCAATGAGTGCAAAACGATCTCACAGAATGGGCCGATTAAGCTTGCGATGCCATCCACCACGGCCTCATACGAGCGCAGAATGATCTTGTCGTGCTCACTAAATGGCATCACGTTGACAGATTCCATTTCAAGCAACATATCGGTATTTAGTGTTTCTGTAGTGGTCACTTTCTAGCCTTAGAGCGAAAAATCAACAAATTGCTGTAAGTTTATCAGAAATTTTGAAAATCAGATCCCGTAAACCGAGCATCTAGTGACTTAGAACAAATAAATCGCGTCTATCCGTGCGCACGGGCGCATCTCTGAACGCTATCCTCGCCTGCACCATCCCATCGCCAACGGGTATCGAACACTGCTTTGGAAGGGTATAAAAAAAGCCCGGCAAATGGCCGGGCTCCAATAAGAGAATAACCGCAGAAGATTACTGCGCGGCTTGTTCACCGTTTTCAATCTTAAGTAACTCAACTTCAAACACGAGTGTTGAGTTAGCCGGGATCGATGGGGTGTCCTGCTCGCCATACGCCAACTGTGGCGGAATCACGAATTTGAATTTTGAGCCAACAGGCATGAGCTGTACGCCTTCGGTCCAACCTGGGATCACACGGTTAAGTGGGAAAGTGGCTGGCTCGCCGCGATCGTATGAGCTGTCAAATTGAGTGCCATCGATCAGCGTACCTTTGTAGTGCACCTGCACAGTATCGGTATCTTTTGGTTGCTCACCTTCCGCTGCCGTCATCACTTGGTACAACAAGCCAGATTCTGTCTTCACGACACCGTCTTGCTGTTCAAATTCAGCGCGGAATTCATCACCTGCCGCTTTCGCTGCTTGCGCTTTTTCAGCGGCTTGCTTTTGCATGGTTTCTGCTACACGTTGATCCAACGCTTCTAGCGCAGCACGCGTCTCTTCTTCGCTCAGTTCGGGGTTGCCCGCAAACACATGCTCAATCCCTTTTAGAACCAGGTCTTTGTTGAGGGAAATGCCAATTTCGTTTGGCTTATCAAGACTGGTGCTCAGGTAGTTAGCAAACGACACACCGATAGCATACGCCGCTTTGTCGTCTTCGGTTTTAAAGTGAACCGCTTTTCCTGTCTCTGCTTGAACTTGCTCAGCAGCTGGGGCAGTGTCGGTTTTTGGCTCTTCGTCTTTTTGACAGCCAGCCGCTAGCGCAACCGTTGCAGCAAGCAGTGACACTTTAAAAATAGATTTCATTAAACTCTCCAAATTGAAGCATTTTGTCTTTGTGCACAAATCTTTAAGAAAGAGTGGTGTGCAATTACATGTTGTACCAATATAACCAATATACGGCTTAATTAAACCAAACCAAGCGGATATTTGGACCTAATGCGGATAATTTTTAACAAGGTCATCATTGTTGTTGTCATTTCAGCGTTAATAAATGGCTGTTTTTACTCTTCGAGTGACGTTCAGCGCTGGGAGATAGAACCCAATGGCGCCACGAGCTTTGCATTAAGCCGTGATGCTCGCTTCGCCCTGCTCTATTCCAAAGAACATCAGCTTGTCCTGTGGGATTTAGTGGAGAGCCAACCTCTGGCCTCACTGGGTGAGCAAGACCCTCAAGCCAGTACCGTATCCACCATTCGCATCTCCGACAATGGTCGCTTTGCTGTGACCGCCACTCAAATCAACTTCGCCGTGTGGGATTTAGCGTGGACGCAAGCGCAAGGTCTGTGGTCAATATCCGACGGACTGATACGCGATATCGACATCGCCAGCAATGGCGAACAGGTATTACTTGGGCTCTCCAATGGTAAAGCGATCTACGTCAACTTAGTCACTGGACGCCGTCTTGAGTTCCTCGCGCACAACGAAAAAGTCAATTCTGTTGCGCTGTCGCCCAATGGGCGCTTTGCGCTGTCTGGCGGCAACGATTACACCGCTTATTTATGGAACACCAATACCGGGCAAATTCTAAAAACCTTTGAGCATGAGCAACGCATTAATCGTGTTGCTTTGCATCGAGATGCCAAGTTTGCGTTCACTTCAGATGGTGGCAATCAAGCGTTCATTTGGGATTTAAGCACCGGGGAACAACACGCTCAACTGCGAAGTTTCTCACGCCAGCTTATTTTCTCTAGCGCCCGCTTTTCTGATGATGGACAAAAGCTCGTAACAGGCACGCCGTCGAGTCGAATTATGGTGTGGGACGTCAATAGCGGAAAGCGCATCGACGGCTTTGAGGCCGTACCACTAAAAGATGCTCGCCCTCCTCGCGCAGTGGTGTATGATGCTGCCTTTGATAACCGAGGGCGTGTCATTTCTGCAACATCCGCAGGCATTGCCCAAGCTTGGCAGTTAGATGAGTAATACGATGAGCGAAACACTTATTGAACAACTAGAAAACCGCATCAATGACTTGGAGTGCCAACTTGCCTTCCAAGAACAAACGGTAGAGAGCCTCAACAGTGCACTTAGCCAGCAGCAATTACTGATCACCAAAATGCAGGATCAGATGAAATACGTTGTCGGTAAAGTGAAAAACATGGACAGCTCGAATCTGGCTGACCCTTCAGAAGAGACGCCGCCTCCCCATTACTGATCGGCATAGCCACATTGCATTGCAGGCTGTAAGCCTCTCGGTAAGGCTAACCAAACACATAAGCAATCACGGCGCCTGCCACCACGAGACAGCCGCCCATGCGTCTTAAGTGGTGGTCTGATTGCTCGCTGATCTGGGCAATCATGGCTCGCCACCCTTTGGGCGCGACTAATGGCCCTAGCCCTTCGACTATCAACACAATCCCCAGTGCCAGCCACAATGAGTTAGACATCCTCAGCTCCTTTTCCCGCGCCATGTGAGCATGCAAACGCTCTGACGGCGACAATGGTAAACCATCCTATGAGAGGCAAAAAATAAAGGCTCCGTCAAAACGGAGCCTTTATTCATCAATCGCGAATTACTTCGCGGCGGCACCCGTAGAGTTGTTCATGTATTTAAAGAACTCACTCTTAGGATCCAAGACCAGAATATCACTCTTATCGCTGAACGATTTCTCGTAAGCTTTAAGCGAACGTAGGAACCCATAGAACTCAGGGTCTTTATTGTACGCTGACGAGTAGATTTTCGCCGCTTGTGCATCCGCTTCACCTCGCGTCACACGCGCGGTTTTGTCTGCTTCCGCAAGGATAGTCGCCACTTCAAGTTCGGCTTGTGCACGAATTACTTCCGCTTTTTCGCGGCCTTGAGAGCGGTGCTTACGCGCCACTGACTCACGCTCTGCACGCATACGACGATAGATAGACTCACTGATCTCATCAGGTAGGTTGATTTTCTTCATTCTGAAGTCAACCACACGAACACCCAAGTCTTTCAGTGCGCTGCGACGCGTGTCATTCAACACTTCTTGCATGATTTGGTCACGCTGACCATCAATCTCGAGTGCCTCTTTGGCCGCTTCAGTCGTGACGACATCCGCATCCGCACTGTCAGGTAGAACGTCGTTGTTACGCGGACCTGACACGATCTGTTTGATCTCTCGAGCACCGATTTCAGAACGCAGTACGTCAGTGACTTTACGCTCAAGGAGCGCTTCCGCCGTCAGCGTATTACCACCACCGGTCGCCAAGTAGTACTGACCAAAATCTTCGATACGCCACTTAACGTAAGAATCGATGATGACGTCTTTTTTCTCAGAGGTCACGAAACGGTCTGAACGGCCGTCCATGGTCTGAATACGTGCATCGAGTGTTTTCACACGATCGAACATCGGCATTTTGAAGTGCAGACCCGGCTCGTAAATGCGAGACACATCGTTGTTGTCTTTCAGTACTCGACCAAATCGAATCACGATACCGCGCTCGCCTTCAGGAATGACAAATAAAGACATCAACATCAGAGCCAATGCAACGACTAATACAGGGATCATTAACTTACGCATTCTTAGTATCTCCCTTGACGTGAATCAGTTGAACGAGATGAGGTGTCTGAAGTGGTATCAGTACGCTGGGATTCAAGCTCAATTTGATCATAACTAGAAGATGACTTAGTACTGCGCTTTGTTGACACTTGATCTTGACCCGCCAACTTATCAATAGGCAAGTACAAGAGGTTGCCGCTCGATTCTGAATCAATCAGCACTTTCGATGAACGGGTGTATACCTCTTCCATCGCATCTAGGTACAGACGATTACGCGTGACTTCCGGCGCTGCTTGATACTCAGGCAACAGTTTTTCAAACTGAGCAACCTGACCTAGGGCCTCGTTAGTAATACGCTCGTTGTAACCTTGCGCTTCTTTCTTCAAACGCTCCGCTCGACCGGTCGCTTTTGGCAAGATTTCATTCTTGTACGCTTCCGCTTCTCGGATGAAACGCTCTTCATCTTCTCGAGCTGCGATCGCATCATCAAAGGCGTCTTTCACTTGCTCTGGTGGACGTGCAGATTGGAAGTTGACATCAACAATGACTAAGCCCATATCATAGCTGTCGACAATGTCGTTCAACGTTTCTTGCGTACTTTGACGGATTTGCTGACGACCACTGGTCAAAATGCTATCCATCAATGAGTCACCAATCACAGCGCGCAACGCAGAGTCGGTCGCTTGGCGTAAGCTGTCATCAGCGTTGGTCACTCGGAACAGGTACTTATAGGGTTCCGCAACACGGTATTGAACGTCCATCGCCACCGTGACGACGTTTTCGTCTTTGGTCAGCATCAAACCTGAAGAGCGCAACGAACGAATCGCTTGCACGTTCACTGGGGTCACTTCGTCAATAAAACGAGGACGCCAGTTCAAACCAGGATCGACCACGCGATCATATTTACCGAGGCGCAACACAACACCGCGCTCCGCTTCGCCGATAGTATAGAAACCTGCAAAGAACCAAATTGCGACCGCGATCGCAGCGATAATGCCAAAGCCGATTGCTCCGCCACCACCGATAGACGGTCCTTTACCGCCTCCTTTACCACCAAACTTTCCACCCAGTTTCTGACTCAGTTTGCTAAACACTTCGTCTAAGTCTGGCGGTCCTTGATCACGGCCACCTTTGTTACCGCGATTATTGTTACCCCACGGGTCATTATCGCGGCCATTGTTGCCGTTGTTATTACCAGGCTCATTCCACGCCATTAGAAAGCTCCATCATTTGATATGACGTTATACTGTAGCAGTCATTTAAGTAACTATAAAGTCACGTAAAACTGCCCCTTCTCTTTTTTCAAGTCTAGACCAATCCGCTTGTTGCATTCGAATCTCGATCAACAAGTCACCATCGGAATCATACTCTTCCTGTTGAATACATTTCATCTGGAAGAATGTACTACGAATTCGCCCTTGATGTTGTGGCGGGATTCGCAGTTGGTACTGAACCATTTGGCTAGAGAGACGCTCGGTAAGAGCCTCAAACAGCAATTCAATACCCACGCCTTCCATTGCCGATACCCATACAGCGCGAGGAATGCCTTCCTCATCTCTTTCTATACGAGGTTTCTGGTCTTCTAGATTGTCTATCTTGTTCATCACCAGCAAAGCTGGGACTTCATGGGCATCAATTTCTTCAAGTACCACATGAACTGCATGAATATTCTCACGAAAACGCTCGTCACTGGCATCGACAACATGTAACAAAATGTCAGCTTCTTGCGTCTCTTGCAGCGTCGCTTTAAAAGCGGCGACCAGATCGTGTGGTAAATGACGAATAAATCCAACCGTATCCGCTAAGATTGCTGGACCGACATCGGCCAAGTCTATCTTTCTCAGCGTTGGATCAAGCGTAGCAAACAGCTGATCAGCGGCGTAAACGCCCGCTTCAGTGATTCGGTTGAATAGGGTAGATTTCCCTGCGTTGGTGTATCCAACAAGGGAGACGGTTGGGATTTCCGCTCGACTTCTAGCTCGGCGACCTTGTTCGCGCTGCTTGGCCACTTTCTCTAGGCGGCGCAAGATGGCTTTAATCCGATCACGCAATAAACGTCGGTCAGTCTCTAACTGAGTTTCACCTGGACCACGTAACCCGATCCCACCTTTTTGTCTTTCAAGGTGAGTCCAACCTCGAATGAGTCGCGTTGAGATATGACGCAACTGCGCCAGTTCCACTTGCAACTTACCTTCGTGAGTACGAGCGCGCTGAGCAAAAATATCTAAGATCAAACCCGTGCGGTCCAATACTCGACATTGACACAGCTTTTCGAGGTTACGTTCTTGGGCAGGAGAGAGGGCGTGATTGAAAATCACGATATCTGCCCCATTCAACTGCACAGCTTGCGCAATTTCTTGGGCTTTACCCTCTCCGACATAGTATTTGGGGTGTGGTGACTGTCTGCTCCCGGTTACGACTTGTAACGCGTTGACTCCAGCTGAAGATACCAGCATCTCGAATTCGCTGAGATCTTCCCACTCCCCTTCTTGCGTAAAGTTGATATGAACAAGTACGGCTCGCTCACCGGCTTCATAACGGTCAAACAAGCAATCAACTCCTTAACAGTAATGTGTGTGCGTAGAGAAAATTAATCGTCAGATTTCTCTTGAGAACGCTCGCCACCTTGAGGACGGTCACCTTGAGGGCGCTCACCACTGTGGTGGCTTACTGCACGCGCAGGCACAACCGTTGAGATAGCGTGTTTGTAGACCATTTGGTTTACTGTGTTTTTCAACAAGATAACAAATTGGTCGAAAGATTCGATCTGACCTTGTAGTTTAATTCCGTTTACTAGGTAGATAGAGACTGGAATACGCTCGCGACGTAATGCATTTAAGAATGGGTCTTGAAGAGATTGCCCCTTAGCCATTTTTATTTTCCTTATTTTGTAATTTTGTTCTAGTTATTTAGCTAGTGGTGCGCGTAAAAATAGGTGCGACCTTTGCATCTGAGCTAAATGAATAAAAAACACCCTGTCCCTCACTGTTATGACGACTTTACGATCAAATTTCAAGTCACAGATCTTTTACAGGGCACATTCACGCAAAAGCGATCACATTATACACAGCTAAAACCTTCCGATGCTATTGCATTTGAAACAGTTTCCAACGCTTGGTCAATGTTCTCACTATCCAACCAAGTTAAATCATCCCAGCTGCGTAACCAGGTGATCTGCCGCTTGGCCAATTGACGGGTTGCACAGACGCCTTTAAATATAGCCTCATCCAACGTACATTGCCCATCCAAGTAGTCCCACATCTGACGATAGCCGACACAACGAATCGATGGCAGATCAGGGTGAAGATCTTCGCGCGCATACAGCGAGCGCATTTCTTCTAAAAACCCAGCGTCGATCATTTTGTCAAAACGTAGCTCAATTCGTCGATGGAGCTCAGCCCTTTCCTTGGGTGCGATTGCGAACTGCTTCACACGAAATGGGAGTGCTTCTCCTTTCGTTTGAGTCAGCTCAGTAAGAGTTTTACCTGAAATTCGAAAAACTTCCAATGCCCGCGACAATCTTTGTGGATCATTTGGGTGGATTCTCTCGGCTGAAACGGGATCGATGGCCTTAAGTTGATCGTGCAGCGCCTCCCACCCTTGAGTTTGCGCTTCCTGCTCAATGGTGCGCCGAACATCCGGATCCGCTGCTGGCAAAGGCGACAAACCTTCCAATAGTGCTTTGTAATACAGCATGGTACCGCCCACCAGCAGAGGGATCTTGCCATCGGCGACAATCTTGTGCATCTCGTTAAGCGCATCTCGCCGAAAATCAGCGGCCGAATAGGATTCACTTGGATCCAAAATATCGATCAAACGATGGGGAGCAAGGCTTTGCTCGCGCGCGTCGGGCTTGGCGGTGCCTATGTCCATGCCTCGATAGATCAGTGCGGAGTCGACCGAAATGATCTCAACGGGAAATCGCTGGCGTAATCGAATCGCGAGCTCTGTTTTCCCTGAAGCGGTTGGGCCCATCAAAAACAGAGCAAGGGGTAATTGGTCATTCATAATGTCATTGCTGCAATGGTGGCAGAGTAGTCTACGGGGCGAACAAATTGTCGATCATCGAGTGGCAACTGACCGTGCCATAACTGCTCGAGTTCTGCGATGATGTGTATCGCTTCCGATAAAGTGTAGTCGCTTTTTGTTTGAGTAATCTTATTGGTTAACCATCTCACCAGCGCCGGCTCATCTAACACCTGCGCAGAATAAGTGGCCGCGTAAGATAACAGATCTGGCAGCAATTGTTGCAGATTTTGCTGACGAAGCGGTTGCGGCACTCCCATCACCAAGAGCCCTTGCTGACCTCTTGGCTTAAGTTGGATACCCAAACGCAGCAAAAGTTCGTGATATCGCTCAGCCCTTTCCAACAATGGGCTTTCGAGCTTAAGCGAGAGGGGGACCAACAACGGCTGACTGGTCAGTGGACCTAGCTTGGTATTCAACTGACCATTGATTCGCCACCACTCAGCTCTCGCCAAAGAGACCAACTGAGAGTGCGACTTATCTGCCATTAACACGTACTGCCCTGCAACAATGCTGATGGCTTTCCCTAAAGCGACGATCGATGTGGCTTGTACGATCGGGGCTGACTCCTCGTGGGTCAACGCTTCATCGCTCAGTGACTCCTCACTGAATGGCGTTGAGCGCGCGTGAGAGTTCTGGGTTTCTTTGGTCGCCTTTTCTGCTGTCGCAGATTCATCCTCTGTTGCAGAGAGTAAGGTTTGATAAACCCTGAGCTCCGCCTGAGAAGGCGCGGACTCCATCTTCGCGCCGCGCGCCTGACCACTGCGAGCGGGTTCGCTGCGACTTTGTACCCAGGAGTGAGACACCTCTCGCTCATTAACGCGGCTCTCATTGCGAGCGGTAGGCTCGGCTTTCACATAGTCAGCGCGCCCTGGATAGGCAGGGACGTGCTCGGCAGCGTCAATAGGTGGAGTTTGATCATCATGAAACGCCGACTGGCTCTGTTCAGGCTTATCAATGTGCGCTCCCTGAGCAAGGGCATCCGTGAGGGCTTGATAGATAAAGTCATGCACCAAGCGCGCTTGATGAAAGCGCACTTCATGCTTAGCAGGATGAACATTGACGTCGACATGATGCGGATCGAGCTCGATAAAGAGCACATACGCCGCAAATTGTTCAGGCTTCAAGCTGGTTTCGTAGCTTTGACGAATCGCATGATTGATGAGTTTATCGCGCATCATGCGCCCATTGACGTAGCAATATTGCAGATCGCTTTGTGCACGCGCGCCTTGTGGCGTCGTGACCCAGCCATGCAGTTTGAGTCCTTGGTGCTTCAGCTCAATTTTCAGCATGTGGCGGACAAAACCGCTACCACAGACCGCCGCAATGCGCTTTTCCGCTTGCGACTCTGTTTTCGCGGCGCGGTATTGTTTAACCAACTTGCCGTTGTGGCGCAAGTTGATCGACACATCAAAACGGCTCAGCGCGATGCGTTTGAGCAGCTCATCGATATGGGTAAACTCGGTTTTCTCGGTACGAAGAAACTTGCGACGCGCGGGGGTATTGAAAAACAGATCTAAGACTTCGACTGTCGTACCAATCGGGTGCGCAGCCGGTTGAATCTTAACGGCCATATCACGCCCTTCGCTGTACGCTGACCACGCAGCATCTTGCGTCGCTGTACGCGATGTCAATGTCAGACGAGCAACAGAGCTAATACTCGCTAACGCTTCACCGCGAAAGCCCAAGCTCATGATGGCTTCCAAATCGTCCAAGGTGTGAATTTTCGAGGTCGCATGGCGACTGAGCGCGAGACCCAACTCGTCTTTTTCAATCCCGCTACCATTGTCACGAACACGGATCAGTTTAGCGCCGCCCTTTTCGATATCAATATCAATGCGGCTAGCGCCCGAGTCGAGGCTATTTTCCACCAACTCTTTCACCACGGACGCAGGGCGTTCCACCACCTCTCCGGCAGCAATTTGGTTGGCTAAACGCGCGGGAAGGATTTTAATCGTCATTCAGGCTACCCACGTTTATTTATTTGGGATGATCAGTACCTGACCAATCGCAAGCTGATCGGAGCGCAAGTTATTGGCGCTGCGAATACTGCTCACACTGACGTCATACTGGCTGGCGATTTTACCCAAAAACTCGCCGCGCTTGACGGTGTGTTTACGCAGTGGCTTGTCTTTCATCGTCACGGTAATTTTGAGTTTTTGGCCCAGCTTAAGCACGTCCGATGTCAAGTTGTTTTCGCGGCGGATATCCGCTACCGAGACTTTGTAATGCTCTGCAATTTTACCCAGATATTCGCCCCGCTGAACTTCATGTATCAGGGTTTCCGTCTCGACCGGGTTACTGATCTTCGGCACTGCCACCGCCGATGTCGCGCCAGGGATGGTTAAACTCTGCCCCACCGCCAAGCTGGTGCTTTTTAGCTTGTTGGCCTGCATGATAGCTTGAGTGGTGGTGCCATAACGTTTCGCGATCACCGACAAGGACTCACCGCGCGAGACCTTATGCTTAATCGCTTTCCCACGATTGGCAAATAACGTTCCTTCTGGTGGGTTCGATTCAAAATATTGGACGATCGCTTTCGCCAGTGCTCGGGCCAGTTTGTCTTGGTGACTGCGTTGGAACAGCAATTTTTCTTCGGTCGGGTTTGAGATAAAGCCCGTCTCGACCAATACAGAAGGAATGTCGGGGGATTTCAATACTGCCAAGCTCGCATTGACCGGATCTTTCTTGTGCAAGTGCACGCCCGCCTTGGTCATTTCAGACAGAATATTGGTCGCGACCTTATAGCCCTCTTTCTGGGAGTGGCTAAACTGAAGATCAAGCAAGGTTTGGCTGACATTGCGATCGCTGTTGTTCTTTGCCAACACTTCGCCAGCTCCCCCTAGCAACTGCGACTGCTCTTCGTGGTTTTCGACCCACCGAGCAATTTCAGAGTTCGCGCGCTTGGTGTTGAGCACAAACACCGAGCCCCCCCTAGGCTTAGGCGAGTTAAACGCATCGGCGTGCACAGAGACCAACAAATGCGCTTGATTTTCGCGAGCGATCTCCGATCGCTTATTAAGGTTTACGTAATAGTCGCCGCGACGGGTGAGCACGGCTTTCATACCAGGTACCGCGTTGATTTGCGCCGCTATTTTTTGCGAGATCGCTAACGTTGCGTGCTTTTCATATTTGCGCGTTGGCCCGATAGAGCCCGGATCCTCACCACCATGACCCGCGTCTATCGCCACGACGATATCGGCGTTGCCCAGTAGTTGGGAGGCATCTCGACTTACTTTAGGCGCAGAGGTACTCGGCGCGGACGAGGTCGCTCGCTCAGCGTGAGGCAGATCAATCACTAAGCGGTGACCGTATTGTCCCCCAGGCGTTGGGGCCAGTTTGAACAGTTGTGGCGCCGACTTGCGCTTCAACTCAAACACCAAGCGATAGGTTGATTTTTCCGGCGGTGAACTGTTGCGGATTTTGCTTAGCACCGGGCTATCTGAAACGTTAATCGGCAGTTTCGTTTTCAGCGTTGTCTGCTTAAGGTCGACCACCAAACGTTCCGGCGTGGTCAAAGTGAAGTAGCTGTATTCCACCTCAGACTGAAGATCAATGACAACCCGAGTCTCATCCGGTGAAGGCCAAACACGTATGCCTTCCAATGCGTTCGCGAATGTGACGTTAGGGAGCAGCGCAAGAATAGAGAGAAAAGGGATCAATACCGCTTTGAAAAATCGACGCTTCAACATAACTCCAACTGTTCTAATAAATGACGTCCGTAATCACTGTTCGCACTGAGTGACACAATGCGCTCTTCACCGTGATAGCGTAGTTCAATATCCAAATCCGCTTGAGGTAACAACCCTTCGCCTTTTTCCGGCCATTCCACCAAACAAATCGCATCAGGGGTGAAATAGTCACGAATTCCCATGAATTCTAGCTCTTCTGGATCAGCCAAGCGGTAAAGATCAAAGTGATACACCTGCCACTCTTGTAAGTGATAAGGCTCAACTAAGGTGTAAGTTGGGCTCTTCACATTCCCTTGATGACCGAGCGCACGAACAAACCCTCGGCTCAGCGTCGTTTTCCCTGCTCCCAGATCACCGTGCAAATAAAGAGTAGTTTGCTGTGAGCAAAGCTGCGCTAATCGTGTCCCTAGTTGGATGGTGGCAGTTTCATCTTTTAGGGAAAATTGTTTGGTCATCATGGACAAAGGTCTCTAACTCAGGACTATATAAAAATCAAAAGAACAGGAATAGTAAACTGGGTTGGAATTGGGAGACAAGATCTGTTGTGTGAGTATTCGTCAAAAAAGCGCGAATTCTCGCGTTTGGCCGCCTGAAGGTTGCTAGATCCGATCGTTAAGATCCGTTAAGATCCCCGCCCCATTGAACCAAGAGATCCCAGCATGGACTACCAACAGCTTGCAGACAAGATCAAAGTTTGGGCTAAAGAGCTCGGATTTCAAAAAGTCGGTATCTGTGATGTCGATTTGGCTCGCCATGAGAGCGCTCTGCAAGCCTGGCTGGATGCAGGCTATCATGGTGACATGGATTGGATGGCAAGACACGGCATGATGCGCGCGAGACCGGATGAGCTATTACCAGGGACAGTAAGAGTGATCAGTGCGCGAATGGATTACTTGCCCCCAGAAGCGGAATTTGCCTCTAACCTCGCCAATCCAGAGCACGCCTATGTGAGTCGCTATGCGCTAGGACGCGATTACCACAAATTGGTGCGTAACCAGTTAAAAAAACTCGGTCAACGTATTGAGCAAGAGGTTGGCGCCTTCGGCTATCGACCTTTTGTCGATTCTGCGCCGATTTTAGAACGGCCTCTCGCTGAAAAAGCCGGACTCGGTTGGACGGGTAAACATTCGCTTATTATTGATGAGTCCTGCGGTTCTTGGTTTTTCTTAGGTGAGCTTCTCATTGACTTGCCGCTGCCTGTTGACACGCCTCACCAAGGTGATTGCGGCAAGTGTACCGCTTGCATGACCTCTTGCCCAACGCAGGCGATCGTTGATGACGGTGTGGTCGACGCAAGACGTTGTATCTCCTACTTGACCATAGAGTTCGACGGTATCATACCGGAAGAATTTCGCCGCCCGATGGGCAACCGAATATACGGCTGCGATGACTGCCAACTTGTATGCCCTTGGAGTCGCTACTCGCCACTCACCAAAGAGTCTGACTTCCATCGAAGAGCTGCACTGAAAGACCCAGAGTTGTTGTCGCTGTTTCTGTGGGATGAGGAGACTTTTCTCACCAATATGCAAGGCTCAGCCATTCGTCGCATTGGGCACAAACAATGGCTCCGCAATATTGCCATCGCCCTAGGTAATGCCCCTTATCGCCAAGCGATTGTGGATGCACTCACACAACGTCTTGGACTTTGCAGTACATTAGATGTGCACATTGAGTGGGCGCTGGAACAACAACGCTCACAAAGCCACTACATCTCCAACAAGCAGCAAAGACTGATTCGAATAATAGAAAAAGGAATGCCTAGAGATGCATAATGCTTGCCGAATTCATTCACGCAGAGTTTGAGATTGTTCTAAAAACGACAATGTGGAAAAAAATGAGATGTGCGGCAAATTTACTGAAAGTTGAAAAAGTTAATCACACTGGCCACCAATGATTAAGATCAAAAAACAAGCACTTAATGATCAAAAAACTATTTTTCCCCGCCTATTGAAACTCACTACAAATCAATGAAAATCAATAACTTAATTAAAATCCAAACACCCATGACCTGATAAAAAATCAAGAAAGATCCTCCTACATAGCGCTTATACAAAGACTAAATTCAGGTTACCCACGAACTTATCCACAGAATAAAAAATGTGGATAACTCTGTTAGTTAGATCTGGGGCGTTCAGTTGAAAACACGCGCAAGGCCCATTGCCATTGCTGTGTAATCTTGGAGACAAACAAAAAAACGTCACAATTGACGCTTAGAGGTTCTAATTTGGGGGATGATGCTTCTCAGCATTAGAAAGAGCAGATATAGCGAATCACAACACGCTTAATTGAGTTGCGGGGACCGGATTTTAACCTATGACCTTCGCCGGGTTTTATGAAAGGCTGAGCCCGACTAGCTAGCGAATCATAACGCCTTAAAATTGGTTGCGGGGGCCGGATTTAAACCGATGACCTTCGCTAGGTTTTATGAATGGCTGAGCCCGACGAGCTAGCGAATCATAACGCCTTTAAAATTGGTTGCGGGGGCCGGATTTGAACCGATGACCTTCGCTAGGTTTTATGAATAGCTGAGCCCGACGAGCTAGCGAATCACACCACCTTTAAAATTGGTTGCGGGGGCCGGATTTGAACCGACGACCTTCGGGTTATGAGCCCGACGAGCTACCAAGCTGCTCCACCCCGCGTCCGTATTATATCACCGTTGAGCACGATGAAGGCTATCAAATTGGAGCGACACACGAGGTTCGAACTCGTGACCTCAACCTTGGCAAGGTTGCGCTCTACCAACTGAGCTAGTGTCGCATTGTGTCATCGTTGAGCACGATGCAGGCTATCCTGTCCACTTAAAAGAAAGTGGAGCGACACACGAGGTTCGAACTCGTGACCTCAACCTTGGCAAGGTTGCGCTCTACCAACTGAGCTAGTGTCGCATATCAACAGCATTTGCTATTGATTGAATTTGGTTGCGGGGGCCGGATTTGAACCGACGACCTTCGGGTTATGAGCCCGACGAGCTACCAAGCTGCTCCACCCCGCGTCCGTATTGTGTCACCGTTAAGCACGATGAAGGCTATCAAACTGGAGCGACACACGAGGTTCGAACTCGTGACCTCAACCTTGGCAAGGTTGCGCTCTACCAACTGAGCTAGTGTCGCATATCAACAGCATTTGCTATTAATGAGATTTGGTTGCGGGGGCCGGATTTGAACCGACGACCTTCGGGTTATGAGCCCGACGAGCTACCAAGCTGCTCCACCCCGCGTCCGTATTGTGTCACCGTTAAGCACGATGAAGGCTATCAAACTGGAGCGACACACGAGGTTCGAACTCGTGACCTCAACCTTGGCAAGGTTGCGCTCTACCAACTGAGCTAGTGTCGCATTTTGTCACCGTTAAGCACGATGAAAGCTATCAAACTGGAGCGACACACGAGGTTCGAACTCGTGACCTCAACCTTGGCAAGGTTGCGCTCTACCAACTGAGCTAGTGTCGCTTTTCAACAACGTTTCCGCTGTTCAGGGCTGCGA
>NZ_JCBDGH010000014.1:0-8805 GCF_059833955.1 Vibrio sp. R15-SG3-ISO1A | reverse complement strand
ACATGAGTAGTCCCTCTAGGTACGGATTTTAAGTGGCGCAAGACCACGTAACCAAACAAATTGGTGATAAACTTATTCTCAATCACTAAACGTAGTTTAGTAAAAAGAAAGTATCAAAAGGAAAAGTTCGCTTGAGAGCTGGTGCTGATAGGCAGATTCGAACTGCCGACCTCATCCTTACCAAGGATGCGCTCTACCACCTGAGCTATATCAGCACTCATAATGAGTGGAGCGGGCAGCGGGAATCGAACCCGCATCATCAGCTTGGAAGGCTGAGGTAATAGCCATTATACGATGCCCGCAACACGTAACTCTTCGAGCTATTTCCTAAAGAATATGGTGGAGGGGGACGGATTCGAACCATCGAAGGCAGTGCCGGCAGATTTACAGTCTGCTCCCTTTGGCCACTCGGGAACCCCTCCAAATTTTTATCCATTTCTCGCTCTCTAAAAGAGACGCATAGAGAAATGGTGCCGACTACCGGAATCGAACTGGTGACCTACTGATTACAAGTCAGTTGCTCTACCTACTGAGCTAAGTCGGCATAAGTGGTGCGCATTCTATTGAATGATTTTCTACCTTGCAATAGCAAATCCAAAAAAAAATGCCAAATTGGATACTTTCTGCTTTTTTGTTGAAAAATCGAGCAAATTGTTGGGCAAATCACGCGAATATCGATCATCTCGTTTGCAATCTAAGTCCGTTGTTGTAATGTCGCTGCTCGCATCTTCAACTCAGATTAGGACGACACATGACTCCCTATCTCTCTTTTACCCGACAGCAGTGGGCAGAATTACGCAATTCTGTGCCCATGACGTTGTCTGAAGAGGATTTGCGGGAGCTGCAAGGCGTGAACGAAAGCCTGACGATGGAAGAAGCGGTCGAGATTTATCTGCCCCTAGCGCGATTGCTTAATCTCTATGTCGCCGCTCGGCAAAGTCGCAATACCGTCCTGAACAATTTCTTGGGCAACCAAGAGAGTGCTCCACCTTTTATTATTGGGATTGCCGGTAGTGTGGCGGTCGGCAAAAGCACCACCGCTCGTTTACTCCAAGCACTGCTGTCACGTTGGGATAACCATCAAAAAGTCGAGCTGGTAACCACCGATGGCTTTCTTTACCCTAAGCGCGTACTCGATGAACGTGGCATTATGCACCGTAAAGGCTTTCCTGAATCTTATGATATCAAGCGTTTGGTACAATTCGTCTCAGACGTCAAAGCCGCCAAGCCCAACTTGGAAGTGCCGGTCTACTCTCACATCACCTATGACATCACCGATGAAGTCAAAGTGGTGGATAGACCTGATGTGCTGATTATAGAGGGGCTCAATGTGTTACAAAGTGGGATGGATTACCCACACGATCCTCATCGTGTGTTTGTCTCCGACTTCTTAGACTTCTCCCTCTATGTCGATGCCAACAGTGAGGTGATTGAGCAGTGGTATATTGAGCGTTTTCTAAAATTTCGCTCCGGTGCCTTCACTAAACCGGGGTCTTACTTCAGCCACTACACCCAGTTGTCGAAACAGCAGGCGATAGATAAGGCAAAGGAGATCTGGCATTCCATCAATGGTATTAACCTGCGCAACAACATCTTACCCACTCGCGAGCGTGCGCAACTGATCCTAAAAAAAGGACTCAACCACAAGGTGGAAGAAGTCCTTCTTCGTAAATAGCCTCGGGTGATAAAAACTCTCTTGCGATAGGCAGCCGATTATTCTGGCTGCGGGCCAAACCTATTCTCACCTTCTGTGCCTTTAAAGAAGCCGCACTCGATCAAAATCCACACTCCGCAAATCATCGCGACGACCGAAATGGCGGTTTGCAGCGCCACCGGTTGAGCAACTTGCCCAGGATCACCCACTGGCATCGTCATACGTCCGATAACAAGTGGAACATTCAGTAACAGCCACCAACTGGATTTGTCTCTGTCATGCCAACGCTTGGCGGTGATGGCTAAGTCAGGAATCAACACGATGACAAGGAACACCGGCAGGATGAGATGGGCCGTCGCTGGAATAACCGCGTTGAGTGTCGCAGCGAAGCTTACAATCACTAGGTAGTAAACCACATTCCACAGCCAATAAACCTTACGACCAATGCGGCCTTGAAATGAAAACAGCAGTGCTTTAATTGACATCGTATTCCCTAATGGTTAATTGATGATTTTTTGAAAACAGCTCGGGTCCATATCGCGAATATTAACGGTTAAGCTACGCACGTGTCCCGCTTGTTGTTGCAACACCGCCATTAATTGACGAGATAAATCACGCTTCTGTTCCTCAGTTCTTCCCGCCAACAGCTCGAAGCCAATATGAATAAAATCGCTACTGTCACCTTCATCCCCAAGCAGCCAATGATGGCAGCGCAATGCGCGAGACTTGACGGATAAGGTGTCGAACAGGCCTGATTGTAAAACCACGAAATGCAAATCCTCGAGCAATCCTTGCACATTAACACGCTCATCCACAGAGTTGGAGTATTCCATAACTAGGTTTGGCATCGATGTTGTTCCCTTTTTAGTGCGCTGGTTGGATAGGTATACGCCACTATTATCAATTTCTGTACTTATTTCGCACTCGATGCCAGCGATTCTGTCTACGGGATCACTGCCAGAGTGGTCAGTTATGCTAAATCCATGCGCAAGGCAGTCGGCAGAAGGTTTACAAACCCAATAAGACATGACGGTAATCATGATCTGGACCATTTAATCTGTTATATTCCTACCCAGATTTTTTACATTAATGAACGTTCTACGTTAAAAAGAGAGGGAGTATTCCTATGCGTCGTCCTGTAGTGATGGGTAACTGGAAATTGAATGGCAGCAAAGCAATGGTCACTGAGCTGCTAACGGGTCTAAACGCTGAGCTTGAAGGCGTTGAAGGTGTCGACGTAGCCGTTGCGCCACCAGCACTTTACATCGACCTTGCTGAGCGTGTCATCGCAGAAGGCGGTAACAAGATTATCCTGGGTGCACAAAACACTGACCTCAACAACAGCGGTGCCTTCACAGGTGACATGTCGCCAGAAATGCTGAAAGATTTCGGTGCTTCTCACATCATCATCGGCCACTCTGAGCGTCGTGAATACCACAACGAATCTGACGAGTTCATCGCAAAGAAATTCAACTTCCTAAAAGAAAACGGTCTAACCCCTGTTTTCTGTATCGGTGAATCTGAAGCGCAAAACGAAGCGGGCGAAACGGAAGCCGTCTGTGCTCGTCAAATCAATGCAGTGATCGACACTTACGGTGTTGAAGCGCTAAACGGCGCCATCATCGCATACGAGCCAATTTGGGCTATCGGTACAGGCAAAGCAGCGACGGCAGAAGATGCACAACGCATTCACGCTTCTATCCGCGCACTTATCGCTGCAAAAGACGAAGCGGTTGCTGCGCAAGTGATCATCCAGTACGGCGGTTCTGTGAAACCAGAAAACGCAGAAGCGTACTTCTCACAACCAGACATCGATGGTGCTCTCGTTGGCGGCGCTTCTCTTGACGCGAAGAGCTTTGCAGCGATTGCAAAAGCGGCGGCAGCAGCAAAAGCTTAATCCATCCTTTAAGGACATAGACAAAGGTCAGCTTGCGCTGGCCTTTTTTTGTTGCAGAGGTACAAAACCCACAGCCGGCCCAAATATGTGCGCCTCACACCATCTCAACGATGGGGTTGGTCGTCATAGGGCAGATAAAGTATGCTACGCTTTTCCGCCCGTGAGAGTTGACGTCCTCGATGCAAGATAAACATGGCCTGTTAACAGGTCACATTCCCGATGTTTTGCGCCAAATGACTGTGCCGATGACCTTTGGCATGATCGCTATTTTGATGTTCAACCTGGTCGATACGTTTTTTATCTCTCTGCTCGGTACCCAAGCGCTGGCAGCGGTCAGCTATACCTTTCCTGTCACCTTTGCCGTCAACTGCATCACTATGGGCATAGGAATGGGCATCTCCACCAACATTGCTCGTCTACTTGGCCAAGGCCATACCACCGATGCAGCGCGATTTTCGACCCACGGTTTGCTGTTAGCGGTGACCTTAGTGGCGTTGGCCTCCATCTCTGGATTGCTGACGATTGAGCCGCTCTTTCTACTGCTGGGCGCTGAGCCAGATTTACTTCCCCTTATCGACCAATACATGGCGATTTGGTATTTAACCATACCGCTGCTCGTCATTCCGATGGCGGGAAACAGCGCCATTCGCGCTACGGGTGATACCAAAACCCCGGCTAAAATCATGATGTTGGCTGGCGTGATCAATGGCGTGCTCGATCCTTTACTGATTTTTGGTTACGGCCCGTTTCCCGCACTCGGGATTCAAGGCGCGGCGATCGCAAGCGCCCTTAGCTGGGCAGGGGCACTGTTAGGCTCCTTGTATGTGCTCACGCGGCGCGAGAAGCTACTCGCCAAACCGGACCTCACCACCCTTCGCAGCGATTGCCAATCCATTCTAAAAATCGGCACGCCCGCGGCGCTGTCAAATGCCATGACACCACTCTCAGGTGCGATTCTGATGATGCTGCTTTCGACGCACGGCACCAGTGCCGTGGCGGCCTACGGTGCGGCGCAGCGGGTGGAGTCGATTCTTATCTTGGTGTTGATGTCGCTCACTTCTGCCCTGACCCCGTTTATGGCTCAGAACTTGGGCGCGAAAAATCCGCAGCGCGGCTTCGCCGGTTTGTTCCTCACCATGCGCTTTGCACTGATTTTCCAATTGGGGATTTTTGTCATGATGGTGCCGCTGAGCATTCCCATCTCCTCCCTATTTTCTCAAGAGCAAGCGGTCAAAGATCTGTTATGGCACTACTTACTCGTTGTGCCTTTTAGCTATGGGTTTCAAGGAATGTTGATGATGCTGGTCTCAGGGCTGAATGCGCTGCATGAACCGCTTAAAGCGTTTCAGTGGAGCTTTATGCGCCTGTTCATTTTCACCCTACCCAGTGCCTGGGTTGGCAGTCTTTGGTATGACATTGAAGGGCTGTTTATCGGCATTGCCGTTGGCAATGTCATCGGCGGTGTACTCGCCTACCTCTACGCGCTCAAACTGCGCAGCGCTCACTTGTCTGCACCGCGACACCCGTAAACGTTCAAAATGAGTCAGGATTTAGAGGAAAGTAAGCACTAGAAACGAACACACCAGCCGAAGCTGGTGTGGTGATTTAGAGCGTCTCATCGACGACATCGGTCTCATCGACGTCTAAATCTATATCAAGTGGCTCTTGGGAGAGGATCACGCCTGTGTTGTCAGCATAAAGGTAGTCTTCGGGTAAGAAGGTCACGCCACCGAAGTTGACGGCCACTTCCGTTTCACCCACGCCTTGTGAGCTTGCACCAACCGGAATCGAGGCCAAGGCTTGAATACCAATGCTCATATCTTCTAACTCATCGACTTCACGTACGCAGCCATAGACAACAATGCCTTCCCACTCGTTCTCTTCAGCAAGAGAAGCGAGCTCAGCGTCAATGAGCGCACGTCTTAGTGAGCCGCCACCATCGACCAACAGCACACGGCCTAAGCCGTCTTGTTCGAGCACTTCACGAATCAGCCCGTTGTCTTCAAAACACTTCACCGTTGTGATTTGGCCAGCGAATGACGCACTGCCGCCAAAGTTGCTGAACATGGGCTCGACCACATCGACCTGATCCATATAAACATCACACAAAGCGGACGTATTGTATTCCATGAGTTACCTTCCCAAACCGTTGGTTGACTCACTCGAGTATATCCGGTCATTAAGTCATTGCAATGACAAGGCGCAATAATACAAGCTCTTGTGAAGAGGATCAGACTCTCATCAGTGTTTGCACGACGACCACGCCAGCAAACAGCAGGTTGGTCAGCAAGGAGCATTTAACAATCACCGGCATCATCGGCGCAATCTGGGCGGGTTTATTCGCTAACCAGACCGCTCGGCCATGTTTAAACACCACCAGTACACTGAGCAAAAACGGCAAACTGACCCACATTGGTTCTGGTTGATGAAGTAAGTAGAGCGCAAAGGCTAACAGAGAGAAGCCCAGCAAGAAAAAGTGATAATGCTTCGCGCGTTGTTGGCCCAAGCGCACTGCAACCGTACGCTTGCCGCACTCTTGATCGTTCTCGATATCACGCATGTTGTTGATATTCAGTACTGCAACCGCCAACAACCCGCAGCCTATTGCCGGAAGAATCAATGACACTTGGACAACACCAGTGTGAAGAAAATAGGTCCCGGCCACGCCGAGCAAACCAAAAAAGAGAAATACAGAGACATCGCCGAGACCGACGTAGCCATAAGGCTTCGACCCCACCGTATAAGCTATAGCAGCGATGATCGCCAGTACCCCTAGGCCGATAAAGGCCAAGATGCTTTGCACACTCTCTAAGGCGTAGAAGACCAAAACCAGCCCGGACAATATCGTCATGATGACATTGATGACGATCGCTTGCTTCATGTCTTGGGTCGTTACCGCGCCCGACTGGATGGCGCGCATCGGGCCAAGACGTTTGTCGTTATCGGTGCCCTTGACCGCATCACCGTAATCATTGGCGAGGTTGGAGAGAATTTGCAATAAGGTCGCCGTCGCAAACGCCAACAGCGCGATCGGTAGAGAAAACTCATGATGAGAGTACGCTAGCACGCTACCGGTCAAAATCGACACCAGCGCCAGCGGCAGCGTTTTTGGCCGAGCCGCACCCAACCAAATTTGCAAAGACGCTTTCATAAACCAGAACCTTTGATCTCTATATCACTAATAAACTCGAGCTATTGTGACACTTTGCCGCAGCCGAAAAAACAAAAAAGGCCACGATGTGGCCTTTTTCTCACGCTATCACGCATCGGGTATTATTTTACGCGACCCACGTACTCGCCTGAGCGCGTGTCAACTTTGATCACTTCACCGATAGAGATAAACAGTGGTACACGAACCACAGCACCGGTTGATAGCGTAGCAGGCTTACCACCGGTACCCTGTGTATCACCTTTTAGGCCTGGGTCAGTATCTGTCACTTCAAGCTCCACGAAGTTAGGTGGCGTTACAACGATAGGGTTACCGTTCCACAGCGTCAGCATACAGGTGTTGTTTTCCACCAACCATTTTGCGCTCTCGCCCACGGCTTTCGCATCTGCCGCGATCTGCTCAAACGTTTCCGCATTCATAAAGTGGTAGAATTCACCGTCGTTATAGAGATAATCTAGATCGATATCCATAACGTCTGCGACTTCACATGTGTCACCAGACTTGAAGGTTTTCTCTAGCACTTTACCAGAAAGAAGCTTACGAATTTTTACGCGGTTGAACGCTTGGCCTTTACCCGGCTTAACGTATTCATTTTCAAGGATCACACAAGGCTCGTTGTCGAGCATGAGTTTCAAGCCGCCTTTAAATTCATTCGTGCTAACTGTAGCCATTTTTTCCTCTTACATTCTTAGAGCTAAATTCAATGCCGCCTATCATAACCCGAAAAGTCGAATCTGTTGAGCAAAACTGGCTCAATCAACTAGCAAGTGGGATCTCGGATCCGGCCGAGTTATTACGACATCTCGAGATTGACCCCACCCCGTGGCAAGACGGCTTTGCTGCACGCAAACAATTTGCTCAGCGCGTCCCGTTAAGTTTTGTTGCTCGCATGGAAAAGGGCAACCCAGAGGATCCTTTACTGCGCCAAGTTTTACCGGTCGCGCAAGAGCTTGAATGGCACCCAGGTTTTAGCCAAGATCCACTCGAAGAGCAAGATAACGCCCAACCGGGCTTACTGCATAAGTATCGCAATCGAGCGCTTTTAATTGTCAAAGGCGGCTGCGCAATCAACTGTCGCTACTGTTTTCGCCGCCACTTTCCCTATCAGGACAATCGCGGCAACAAAGCCGTTTGGCAAAAAAACCTCGACTACATCACCGCTCACACCGAGCTCAACGAAGTGATTCTCTCGGGGGGCGACCCATTAATGGCCAAAGATAGTGAACTGGAATGGTTGATTACCGCCATTGCAGCCATCCCGCATATTAAGCGTCTGCGCATTCATACTCGCCTGCCTGTGGTGATCCCTGCTCGCGTCACAGAGGAGTTGTGCACACTGCTGGCCAGCACGCGACTGCAAGTGGTAATGGTCACCCACATCAATCACGCCAATGAGATTGATGCGCCCTTCAGCGAAGCGGTGCGCGCGCTTAAGCAGGTTGGTGTGACCATGTTGAACCAAGCGGTGATGCTGAAAGGTATCAATGACAGTGTGGATGCCCAAGTGGCGTTAAGCGAGTCTCTATTTGATGCGGGCATTTTGCCCTACTACCTGCATGTGCTAGATAAGGTGCAAGGCAGCGCGCATTTTCATATTTCAGACAGCGAAGCGAAAAACATCATGGCGGGAGTGATCGAGCGCGTGTCCGGTTACCTTGTGCCTACCTTGACGAGAGAGATCGGCGGCAGAAAAAGCAAAACCCCCCTTGATTTACATTTAGAGTAATCCCGACGACAAAAAGCTTTTGTTCGCTCCTCTGAGACACTCAGTGCATACTTCGCGGTTTCCAAGTATCACTCATACCCATCTCAGAGGAGACCATGCACCCTTCACTCTCATCCTTGTTAGACCTCGGTCCGTTTTCTTGGTCAGCGCTGCTTTGCTGCGCCATCAACGGCATTCTTATTGGTGTCGAACGTCAAACACGCGGCAAGCCAGTCGGCATCCGCACTTCAATCCTTATTATCGCAGGCACGTACTGTTTTATGTCGATGGCCGTATCGCTCTCACCGAACACCTTAGACCAAGCCCGCGTATTGGGTCAGATCATTACTGGGGTTGGCTTTTTAGGCGCAGGCGTGATG
>NZ_JCBDGH010000013.1:0-1782 GCF_059833955.1 Vibrio sp. R15-SG3-ISO1A | reverse complement strand
CGAGCGCGCACCTACGATCCATTAATTCGTCAGTAAGGAATCAGGATGAAGCAGTATGATGTGGTGATATCAGGGGGAGCCATGGCGGGAATGACGCTGGCTCTCGCGCTGGATACTCTGTGTCATGGTGAGTTGTCGATTGCGGTTGTGGAGTCTTTCGAGTCCGATCACAGTCGACACCCTGGCTTTGATTCGCGTTCGATCGCGCTCTCTTATGGCAGTGCGAAGCAGTTGAAGCAGTGGGGGCTGTGGGCAGCCATCGCGCCAGTGGCAACAAGCATCAATCATATCCATGTCTCTGATCGCGGCCATGCAGGCATGACGTCGATCAGCAGAGAAGAGATCGGTGATCAAGCGTTGGGCTACGTTGTCGAATTGGCCGATGTTGGGCGTATTTATCACCAGCTCGTCAGTGAGCGCCCCGCGATTACGCTCTACTGTCCAGATTCTGTGCTACAACTTGAGAGAAGTGTTCAGCACGTTGAGATCGCCCTCTCTAGTGGCGAGCATATTAGAAGTCGATTGCTGGTTGCGGCAGACGGTGCGTTATCATCGAGCTGCGATCAAGTGGGGCTGACCCTCGATGAGCATGACTTTGACCAAGTGGCAATCATTGCCAATATTCGTGCTCAGCAGCCACATCATGGACAGGCATTTGAACGCTTCACTGAAACCGGCCCTTTGGCGCTATTACCTATGTCGCAAGAGCGGTTGTCTTTGGTGTGGTGCGTCAAACCTGATCGCGCTAGCGAGTTGCTTTCCCTCTCTGACAGCGCGTTTTTAGCTCAGCTACAAACGGCGTTTGGTTGGCGACTTGGCCAGTTGCAACAGGCTGGCCAACGCGCCAGTTATCCACTGATTTTGCGTACTCGTCGACAAACGATCGCCCATCGTATCGCGGTGGTGGGCAACGCAGCGCAAACCTTGCACCCTATCGCAGGGCAAGGGTTTAACCTAGGTATCCGAGATGTGGCGACACTGGCTGAGCTGATCGCGGGCGCACCCAACGATCCTGGGCACTATGATCTTTTGTCCAAATATCGCCAGCGTCGAGAAGCGGATCGTGAGCAGACCATTGCGTTGACCGCCGGTCTGGTTCATACCTTCTCGAACGATTACTTAGCCATGCGAATTGGTCGAAACCTAGGACTGGCGGTAATGGAGTGGGCGCCGCCAGTGAAAAAGCCACTTTTACAACGCACATTGGGTTTGGTGGCACGTTAACCGGCCATCACATCGTAGAAAAGAAAGGACAGTTCATGCAAAGTGTTGATATTGCTATCGTTGGTGGCGGAATGGTTGGTCTAGCGTTGGCCGCAGCGCTCAAAGAGACCGATTTGCGGATTGCCGTGATTGAAAGTCAGCAACCCGAGCCTGAGCTAGGAGCATTGCCGGACGTGCGCGTCTCTGCGCTCAGTCGTTCCAGTGAACTTCTATTGCGCAATATTGGCGCTTGGGATGGCATTATTTCAAGACGTGCCGCGCCTTATCAAGCGATGGAAGTGTGGGAGCAAGACAGCTTTGCACGTATCGAGTTTGATGCCACGCAGCTCGCCCAGCCCGATCTCGGCCATATTGTTGAAAACCGAGTCATACAGCTCGCGTTGCTTGAGAAAGTGACGCAGCAAGCCAATGTATCAATGTTTATGCCGGCCAAGTGTCAAACCCTTGCGGTAGGTGAAAGCGAAGCGTGGTTGACGTTGGATGATGGTCAAGCATTGACGGCCAAGCTGGTGGTTGGCGCAGATGGCGCGAACTCTTGGGTTCGACAGCAGCAAGATA